>JBJTWS010000110.1:0-7931 GCA_046081905.1 Synechococcus sp.
ACAGGCTGCTCGGACCCGCGCCGCCGAAGCTGTTCGAATCCCCATCGAAGTTGCCGGCCCGCAGGGTGGTGCGCAGCAGGTCCTTGCCCGTGAAGCTGGTGTCGAAGTTCAACTGCACGTCGTAGTTGAACGTGGTGGCGCCGAAGGCGCCACGGCTCCGGTCCACCAGCCGGCTGGCGGTGCCACCGAAGGCATTGGCGCCGAGCACGAAGGTGGCCAGGCCCGAGAGCTTGGTGGTGGTGGAGAACTGGCTGGCCTCCAGCTCGCCCACCTTGGCCTCGAGGCCATCCACGCGGCCCTTGAGCACGGCGAGTTCCTGCTCGAACTCCTTCATCAGGCGCCTGAGCTCGTCGGTCACCTCGGTGATCCGATCGAGGCAGGCGTTCAGCAGGGCCGCCGCTTCAAAGCGGGTCATCGCCTGGCCACCCTTGTAGGTGCCGTTCGGATAGCCGGCGACGCAGCCGTAACGCTCGATCAGGTTGCTGAGGGCCTGATACGCCCAGTCGGTGGGGCGAACGTCGGAGAACTGGCTGATGCTGGTGACCTGCTCCTGGGAGGCGTACCGGTTCACGCCATCCAGGTTGAGCTCCTTGGCGCTGGCCGCCATGGGGGCCAGCAGGCCAAGGGCAACGGGCGCCAACAGCCACGGCTGGATGGTGTTCATGGGGTTCTCACGCGGAGTCGGGCGACAGGGGCGGCAGGCCCGCCGCCACGTCACACGAATGATAATGGTTCTCACGGATCCGGCTTGTTCGAGTGGGCCGCCGGGACCGTATGGCTCGCTCGGGCCTGCCCCCGTGAGCAAAGGATCGGGCTGCCGGTGCCCAAAGGCACCCGGCCCGGTCACGTGTGGCCCCGGCACCGCCCCTGCGGCTGGCAACACTGCCGGGAGCTCCCGCCCTTCGGATGTTCCGCCCTCGACGACCGGCCCCCATCGCCCCCCGCCTCGCCACCCTCTGCCTCCCCCTGGCGCTGGCGGCCTGCCAGCCGGGCGGGCAGGCCGCCGCCCCCAGCCCGCAGCAGGTGGCGAAGGCCTTCGTGGCCGAGGTGGTGCTGCCGCAGCAGCAGCAACTGGTGCAGGGCAGTGAACGCCTCGCCGTGGCGCTGGCGGCCCTTGCCGAGAATCCCGATGCCGAGCGGATGGAGGCTGCCCGACTCGCCTGGCAGGAGGCACGAACCACCTGGGAAACCGGAGAGGCGTGGGCTTTCGGACCGGCCGAAACCGGAGGCTTCGACGGCAATCTCGACGACTGGCCGGTGAATGAGCGGGATCTCAACCGTGCCCTGACGGCTGGCTCGATCACGCCTGAGCTCTTCAGCAGGCTCACCACCACCGCCAAGGGCTTCCACGGGATCGAAGCCGTGCTGTTCGGCACGGAAGGCCAGAACCCCGCGGTGCCCGCGCTCACTGGCCCGCAACGCGCCTACCTGCGCCTGGCGGGCGCCGACCTGGTCGAAAACGCCAGGGGGCTGCTCGCGGCCTGGGAGGCCCCGCAGGGCTTCGGAGCCACCGTCTCCGGCCAACCCGAGGAAGCCGTGGCGGAGATCCTTCAGGGCATGGTGGGCACCCTGGAGGAAGTGGCCGGCGAAAAGCTGGGAGCCCCGATCCAGAGCGGCAGCCCCAGGGACCTGGAAAGCTTCTACAGCGGCACCACCCGCGCCGACATCGTGGCCAATCTGGCCGGCGTTCACGAGGCCCTGCAGCGTTCGGGCCTGCTGGATCTGATCCGCAGCCGCGACGCGCGGCTGGCCAGCGCCCTCGACCGGTCCCTGACCGAGGCCCAGGCCCACGCCCGGGCTCTGCCCGTGCATCTGGAGAACCACCTGCAGCAGCAGGCCGTTCAGGAGCGGGTCCAGACCGTGATCGCGGACAGCGAGCGGAGCGCCGCGCTGCTGCAGCAGGCCTCGGCTCTGCTGTCCTGATCCCGTGCCGATCCCTTCCCGGCTCCGCCGATGGTCCCGGCGGTGGCTGATCGTCGTCCTCGCCGTTTCCCTGGTGAGCGGGCTCACGGCCCTGGAGCTCCAGGCCAGACCCGATCCCCAGCGGGCCGCCGGCGCCATGACCGTGAACAACCGGACATCGGCGTCGTTCGAGCAGCCGGCCGGCGGCCTCCACGCCCTCGAGCTCGCGCGACATGCCAGGGCTGACCTCCTGTTCGATCGCACCCACGTCCCCCTGGACGGTTCGGCAGAAGCCGGCCTCGGGCCCAGGTTCGTGGCCACCTCCTGCATCGCCTGCCACGTGCGCAACGGGCGGGGCCGCGCCATCCCGGAGGAATCCCTGGTGCGGCTGACTCCGGAGGCGGGCCTCGGCCCCCAGGTCCAGGACAAGGCCGTGCTGGGGGCCCAGCCGGAGGCGGCGGTGACGATCCACTGGCGCCGGGTGCGCCAGGGGCAGGCAGAGCTGCGCGAGCCCGCCGTGGCCCTGGTCCGTCCAGACGGCGCGGCGGTGGCGCCATCCCTGGCCCGCTCCCTGCGGGTGGCCCCCCCGCTGCTGGGGCTGGGGCTGCTGGAGGCCGTGCCCGAGGGCGAGATCGTTGCCCTGGAGGATCCCCTGGATGCCGATGGCGATGGGATTTCCGGCCGCGCGCACTGGATCACGGATCCGGCTGGCCAGCGCCGCCTCGGGCGCTTCGGCTGGAAGGCGATCACCGCAACCGTGCGCCAGCAGTCGGCGGCGGCTTACCAGGAGGACATGGGCCTCACCACCCCGGTGTCCCTGGACAGCGACCGCGACGCCGCGGGCCGACCGGCGGACATCGGCAACCAGGAACTCTCCCTGGTGACCTACTACAGCCAGACCCTGGGGGGACCCCGCACGGCTCTGCCCAGCGGCAATCCGCTGGTGCAGCGGGGCCGGCGGCTGTTCGAGCAACTGCACTGCAGCGGTTGCCATGTACCGGATCTGGGCACGGGGCCCGCCCCCGATGCGGTGGTGCAGGCGCTGCGGAATCAGACGATCTGGCCATACACCGATCTGTTGCTGCACGACATGGGCCCCGGCCTGGCGGACGGGGTGGCGGAACGGGGGGCGGAGGCCGAGGAATGGCGCACCGCACCCCTGTGGGGCCTCGGACTCACCCGGAGGGTGAATCCACAGGCCACCTTCCTGCACGATGGCCGGGCCCGCAGCGTCGAGGAGGCGATCCTCTGGCACGGGGGGGAAGCCGAGGCCAGCCGACTGGCCTACGGAGCGCTGGCGCACAAGGAGCGTGAGGCCCTGCTCCTGTGGCTGCACCAGCTCTGATGGAACGCCGGAGCCCTGCCGCGGGCCGGAACCCAGCCGCGGGACGTTGTGGTGGTCTCCCTAGGCTGGACCTTCCTCGTGTTGCGGGAACCGGCCTTGGACGCTTCCCCCCCGGCGGCTGCCAGCCTTGCCAGGCCCCTGCCGAGCACCGGCGCCGTTCTCGGTCTGCTGGAGACCCTCTCCTTTCTTCGGGATCCGGACTTCGCCCGCCGACGCTTCGAGCGCCATGGCGATGCCTTCGTCACGGTGCTGCTGGGGCAGCGGATGGTGTTCCTGCGGGGCGGGGCGGCGATTCGCGATCTGCTGCAGCAGGGGGATCGGATCGAGGGCTGGTGGCCCACCAGCGTGAAACAGCTGCTGGGCAGCCGCTCCCTGGCCAACCGCAACGGGCCGGCCCACCGGGCCCGCCGGCGGGTGGTGGGGCAGCTCTTCTCCGCCGCCGGCCTTCGCCGTTACAGCCCCCGCGTCGTGGCTCTGGTGAACGAGCTGGCCGATGAGCTGCGGCAGGCCCCGGAACCCGTGGCCCTGGTGGAGCGGCTGCGCCGCTTCGCCTTCAGCGTGATCGCCACGGTGGTGCTGGGGCTGGAGAGGGAGGATCGCGAGGCCCTCTTCCACGACTTCGAGCTCTGGAGCCGGGCCCTGTTCTCCCTGCCGCTGGCGATCCCCTGCAGCCCCTATGCCCGGGCCCTGCAGGCCCGCACGCGGCTGCTGCAGAGGCTGCGCGGCGTTCTGCAGCAGAACCAGCGGCGCTCCCCCGCCGAGCGGGAGCGGGCGGGCGGGGGCCTCGATCTGCTGGCCGGGGGCCTCGATGAAGCGGGCCTCCCCCTCGACGACTAAGACCTGGCCGAGCAACTGCTGCTGCTGTTGTTCGCGGGCTACGAAACCACCGCCTCCTCCCTGAGTTGCCTGCTGCTGGCCCTGCTGCAGCATCCCGAGGTGGAGACCTGGTGCCGCCGGGAGATCGAAACCCTGCCCTGGCCCCCTCCCCCCGAGAACGCCCTCACCGCCTATGACGCCGCCGCGGCCCCGCGGCTCGATGCCGTGGTGCAGGAGGTGATGCGCCTCACCCCGCCGGTGGGCGGCTTCTTCCGCCGCACCACCGCGCCGGTGGTGCTGGATGGCCTCACGGTGCCAGCGGGCCTTGTGGTGCAGGTGTCGCTGATTGCCACCCACCGCCACGACGCCAGCGGCGACCAGCAGGATCTGGAGTGCTTCCGGCCCCAGCGGCACCGGGAGACCCACGCCGAGCCGATGCTGCTGCCCTTCGGCGGCGGCGAGCGGGTGTGCCTGGGCAAGGCGCTGGCGGAACTGGAGATCCGCCTTCTGGTGGTGGGCCTGCTGCAGCAGGTGCGGCTAGAGCTGGCGGCCGATCAGGACCTCAGCCTGGCGGTGATCCCCAGCCCGAGTCCCCGGGGGGGCCTGCGGGTGCGGGCACGGGCCTGAGGGTGGGGTCCGGCTCGATCCACGGCAGCAGCTGTTCGGCCAGGGCAGTGGCACTGCGCAAGGCGCCCTCCACCCGGCCGAAGCCCGGCCCCTCGATCCCGTCGCCGCAGAAGCCGATCCGGCTGGCGGGGCAGAGGGCCAGGTCCTGGGGCAACCCCGGCGCCCGGGGGAACGCCCCTCCCCAGCGCATCAGCTGGCGTTCTCCCCCCGCGGTGGGCAGCCCCAGCGCGTGCTGGAGGGCCGCCTCGAGCACCTCGAGAAGGGTCGCATCGGCGCATGCCTCCCGGGAGGGATAGCGGGCGGCCAGGGCCCGGGTGGATTCGGCCACTACGGCGCAACGCCCCTCCGGCAGGGGCTGGAGGGAGATCCGCCGCAGCCCCCAGCGCTCCCGGGCCGCGGGCGTGAAGCCGAGCAGGCGCCACTCCTGCGCCAGCCAGGGCCGCGCCACCCCCTGCGGGAGCAGCAGCAGCAGGTTGAGGCTGGGCTGAACCTCGAGCGCCGCCAACGCAGCCGCAGCCCGCGCCAGATCGGGATCCTGCAGAGCTGCCGAGGCCCGCTGCAGGGGCACCTCCCCCCAGCCGAACAGGGCGGTGCAGCGGGGATGGGCCGGCAGGGTGCTGCTCAGCACCAGCCAGCGGGCCTGCAGCAGGGGGGTGCCCGCGGGATCCCGCAGGGTCCAACCCTCCCCGGGATGGGGCTGGAGCCCGCGCACCAGGGTATGGGGGCACACCTGCGTGACTCCAGGGTGCTCCGCCGCCAGGGCCAGCAGGCCGCGGCAGAGGTTCTCCATTCCACCGGCCCCGCGCCAGAGGGTGCCCGTGGTGAGGGGATCGGGGATCGCCGGGCCGATCGCCCCATCGGCCCCCAGGCTGCGGATGGGATCGCGGCAGGGAACGATCCAGCCACCGGCCAGCAGGGGCGCCAGCAGCTCCGGGGGCTCCAGGGGCGCCGGCGCAGCGATGTTGAACAGGGGGGCGCCGTGATTGATGGCCAGGGCGGGATCGGTGCGCGAGCGGCGGGTGGAGGCCCGCCCGCCGGGCCCGCGGCCGATCTCCAGGAGCCGCAGCGAACCTCCCCAGCCGCGGCGGCGCAGCGCGGCCGCGAGGCTGCAGGCCGCCACGCCGGCCCCCACCACCGCCAGATCCACCCGCTCCAGCGGCTCCAGCGGTTCAGCCATGGTGTGCGGGTGGCGGCATCCGGGCGGCTTCCGGACGGCGCCACACCGTGCCGCGGCGCTCATGCTCCAGCAGAACCTCCATCCGCAGGGCGGTAGCGGGGTCGATCCAACGCTCCAGCACCCACAGCGCCAGATCAAGGCCGGAGGTGACCCCGCCGGCGGTGATCACATCGCCATCGTCCACCACCCGGGCCGGCGTCCAGGTGGCGCCGGCAGCGAGCAACGCCTCCCGCGCCGTGCGGTGGGTCACGGCGGGACGCCCCGCCAGGATCCCGGCCGCGCCGAGCAGCAGGGCACCGGTGCACACCGCGGCGATCGTGGTGCCCTGCCGGTGCAGCGCCGCGATCACCGCCGGCAGCACACCCCGCTCCAGCTCGCCCCGCACCCCGCGGGCACCACCGGCGATCCAGCCGCCGCCCGGCACCAGCAGCAGATCCGGCCGCCGCTCGGGCAGGAAGGGGGCCTCCGGCTCCAGCCGCAGGCCATGGGCAGCCCGCAGCGGGCGCTCCTCCCCCGGCGAAGCCACCAGGGTCACCTCCAGGAGTGCCCCGCCGGCGGCGGCGGCGCGCCACACCTCCAGGGGGGCAACGGCATCAAGTTCGTCGAACCCCTCAAAGAGCAGCAGATCGATCCGCAGCACCCGCATTCGCTCCCCGGAGGCACCTCCACCCTGCACCGGCAGGCCCTCAGATGTAGAACATCGGCAGGGGGTTGCGGAGGGCTTCGCGCTCCCGCAGCAACTGGGCCAGGGTGGTGGCCGAGAGCACCGCGGCACGGGCCTGCTCCACCTTCTGATCCAGGGCGGCCAGCACCAGGAATTCGGGGTGATCGCGCTGGCCCTGCCGCTCCGCCGCGGCCTGCCCCTCCAGGCAGGCCACCACCTCCGCCACGGTGATCTGCTCCGGGGGCCGGGCCAAGGCGAAGCCCCCCCGCGGACCGCGGATGCTGCGCAGGAAGCCAGCCTTCCGCAGGCTGGTGAGCATCTGCTCGAGGTAGCGCTCCGGGATGGCGTGGCGGCGGCCGATCTCTCCGGTCTGCAGCAGGGCATCGGAGCCGTACAGAGCGGCGAGCTCCAGCAGGGCCACCAGTCCGTATTCCGTCTTGGCGCTGAACCCCATGGCGCGTGCCGCTCCCCCGGCGGATTCTGACAGCGAAGTACGGAGATCCGGCGCAGGCACGCCCGCCGCAGCCGTCAAGGACCCGTAGCGTTTCGCAACCTTCCCTGCCCGTTCATGCCCGACTCCCTCTCCCTCAACCGTCAGTTCACGGTGGAGATGCACTCCCGCGCCATCGACCGCTGCAGCGACCTCGAGGAACTGCGGGCCATGGCCAAGAACCTGCTCGCCATTTGGCAGATGCAGGCCGAGTTCAGCCAGCACTTCGGCGCCCAGGCGCTTGGGCTGGGCAAGGCGGGCTGAGCAGGCCGCCCCACTGGAATCCGGCTGCAGCCCATGGGATCCTGTGGGGCCAGAGCCTTCCCACCTCTGCGATGAAGAGCCCCAGGATTGCTGCCTCCCTGGCCCTGGGGTTTTCCCTGCTGTCTTGGGTTGGGGCCCTGCTCCCCTCCCGGGCGGACCAGAGCCCGGGAGACACCGCCCCGGAGGCAGCCCCCCAGCCGGAGCTGGCCCCAGAGCCGGAACCCTCTCCCTGGGCCGCCACCCTGGAGCTGTATGGGTTCGGCCCCCTGCGCACCACCGGCACCACCACGATCCGGGAGTTCTCCAGTGAGGTGGACCTGGATCTGGGACAGGCGCTGGATGCCCTGGAGTGGGCCACCACGGTGCGGGGCAGCCTCGAGCGCGGCCGCTGGGGCCTGCTCACAGACCTCAGCTACGTGCGGCTCGGCAACGAATCGGGCCGCACCACGCGGGGGGGACTGCTGAGCGGCAACACGGACATCCGCTCCACCCAGGGCATCTACGACCTAGGAGTGTGTCGCCCATACCGCCCGGCCAGGCGAGCGCAGCGAACACTGCGTCCGCAGACCGGATCTGTCCGGTACCGCATGCTTTTCGTCCTGTTGACCATTGCGATGGTGCTGATTCGTCTCTGACCGACTTGGCC
>JBJTWS010000111.1:0-2548 GCA_046081905.1 Synechococcus sp.
CGTCTCGGGATCTGGGATCGACATCGCTGTTGTGGTGCCTGGGGTTCGACAGCAAAGCCCTGGTGGAAGCCGTGTTCGGCAGCGTTGTTGGCCTGATCGCTCTGTTCTCCTCGTATGGCCACATCAACCTCCCCCAACGCCAGTTCCCCCTCCACCAGCAATGGGGCATCTGGCTCATCGCTGTCTCGCTTCCGCTCGTTGTTATCGATGCTCAACTGGCGGCGCGATCCCGTCGTCGAGATGCAGATCGAGCGCTCCGAGCAGAGAACGAAGCAGCTCGAGATCGAAATCGCGCAGCTCAAGAGAGACAACGCGTTGCTCGAGTGGATCGAATCCGAGCTCGACTTGATCGAGGCCGACTTGCCTTCCAGCTCGACCCCTCCGCCAACAACCGTCGCAAGCTCCAGCGATTGCTGAACCTGCTCAACAGCCCTGGGATGGAGCTTCTGTTCCGCCAGCCGTTCGGCTGAAAGGAGGCGTTTGCTCATGCCACGGTCTCCAGCAGCCGCCGCAGGGCCTGCCGCCAGTGCACCGCAGGCAGGCCGAGCGCCTGGCGCGTGTCAGAGCAATCCAGAAGGGAATAGCTGGGCCGCTGCGCCGGGGTGGGGTAGTCGGCGGTGGTGATGGGGTTGATGTGGGCCATCCGCTCCAGCAGGCCCAACTCCCGTCCGAGCTGACCCACGGCCACAGCCACGTCGTACCAGCTGGCGGCGCCGGCATCGCTCCAATGCAAGATCGGGCCGAGGGCTCCGGGCTGGCCGCTGGCCCGCTCGATCGCGCGCCAACAGGCGGCCGCCAGGGTGTGGGTGCTGGTGGGGCAGCCCACCTGATCGGCCACCACCGCCAGCGGGGTATCGCTGGCCGCGCGCTCCCGGTGCAGCCGCAGCATGGTGAGGGCGAAGTTGCGGCCCACGTGGCCCATCACCCAGCTGGTGCGCAGGATCAAAGCGCGGCGGCCGGTACCGGTGCCGGCATCGGTACCTGTGCCCAGCACCTGGTCCACCGCCTCCTCACCCGCCGCTTTGCTGGCGCCGTAGACGCCCAGCGGATCGCGGGGCTGATCTGGCCGATATGGGTGGCCTTGGGCGCCGTTGAAGACGAAATCGGTGCTCACCTGCAGCAGGCAGCCCCCGGTTTCGGCCAGGGCCTCGGCGAAGGCGCGCGGCGCACCCGCATTCACGGCGTGGGCCAGCTCCGGCTCACTTTCAGCTTTGTCCACCGCCGTGTAGGCGCCACTGTTGAGCACCCAATCCGGCCGGTGCTGGTGCACCGCGGCGCGGCAGGCGGCGGCATCGGCCAGATCAAGAGCGATCAGGCCGGTGGAGGCCTCGGTCCCATCCGACCCGCTGCGGCTGGTGGCGATCAGCGCCACGTCCGCGGGTACCTGCTGGCGCAGGGCGTGACCGAGTTGGCCGGCGGCGCCGGTGAGCAACACCTTCATGCGAACACGTCTCCTGCGGCCAGGGCCTCAGCGAGGAGGGGGGCCTTGGCGTCCTTCTCGGCCAGCAGCGGCTGGCCCTCCGGCAACCCTTCCTCCGGCCAGGTGATCGCCAGCTCCGGGTCGTCCCAGCGGATGGCGCGCTCGCAGGGCTGACTCCAGAAGTCGGTGGTCTTGTAGAGCACCTCGGCGTGCTCGCTCAGGGTGAGAAAGCCGTGGGCAAAGCCCACCGGCACCCACAGTTGCTGGTGGTTCTCGGCACTCAGCCGCGCCCCCACCCACTGCCCGAAGGTGGGTGAGCTGCGGCGCAGATCCACCGCTACATCAAAGATCTCGCCCAGCACGCAGCGCACCAGTTTGCCCTGGGGATTCGGGGGGATCTGGTAATGCAGGCCGCGCAGCACGCCGCGGCTGGAGCGGGAGTGGTTGTCCTGCACCAGAGCCACCGGTTCCTGGCCGTGGTTGCTGAGCAACTGCCGCCACTGGCGCTCGTTCCAGCTCTCGAAAAAGAAGCCGCGCGCATCGCCGAACACCCGCGGGGTGAGCAGCAGCGGTCCGGCGATCGGGAAGGTCTGCACGGGCGATGGGATGGGCTCACTCATGGCTGCACGCGCAGATCGCTGACGATTCCCTGGCTGGCATCGCTGAGCAGGCGCAGCAGGTAATCCCCGTAACCACTCTTTCGCAGGGGTTGAGCCAGATCATCCAGCTGCTGATCCGAGATCCAGCCCAGTCGCCAGGCCACCTCCTCCGGGCAGCCCACCTTGAGGCTCTGGCGCTTCTCCAGGGTGCGGATGTAGCTGCCGGCCTCATGCAGCGAATCGCAGGTGCCGGTGTCCAGCCAGGCCATGCCTCGGCCCATCAGCTCGACCCGCAGCAGGCCCTCCTCCAAATACTGGCGGTTGAGATCGGTGATCTCCAGCTCACCCCGGGGTGAAGGCACCACCCGCCGGGCCCGCTCCACCACAGACGCGTCATAGAAGTAGAGGCCGGTCACGGCGTAACGCGAACGCGGGCTGGTGGGCTTCTCCTCAATGCTCAGCACCCGGCCATCGCCGGCGAACTCCACCACCCCGTAGCGCTCGGGATCCCGCACCGGATAGGCGAACA
>JBJTWS010000112.1:0-2561 GCA_046081905.1 Synechococcus sp.
CTGGTGGCTTCGTGCTGACCGGCCTCGTGCTCTGGATAGCCCTGGCGATGTTGAGCACCGGGGCCCAGGGCTAATCCAAGCCCCAGGATCACCGATGCGCAGCCTCGGCATCCTGCTGGTGATCGCCACCTTCAACCTGGCCCAGGCCTTGCTGGAGCTCGATCCAGACAGCACCGCGAGGAGGCCGATCGGCTGCTGCTGCGGGTGATCGAGGCCCAGCCCCCTGCAGCTGTTTGAGGGGATGGACCAGCAGCGCTTCCTAGGAGCCTGTCGCCCATTGGCGCCTCAGGCCTGAGCGCGCAGATGACTCCGCGACGTCCGCCCTTTATGGCGTCAGCGTTGGGGGTGCCCCTCAGGCCATCGCTACAGATGCCCTGAACAGCTTGAGGATGATGTGGGTGGAGGCCATCACTGCCCATTCCCCATTCACCTGCTCCAGCCCTCGCAACCGGAAACGATTCAGACCACGGGCACCCTTGATCTGGCCGAACACCGGCTCCACAACCGTCTTTCGCAGGGCGTAAATCGCTTGGCCAGTCACTGAGCGCAGCTTGCGACCCCTCCGGCCGCGGGCATCCAGGTCACGCGGTGCACGGCCCCGTGATGGCCGTGGCTTCTGGCCATGCAGCTGACGGCTGGTGGAGATGTAGTCGTTGAGGCGCCTGTCCTCGCAGGCTTCCAGGTTGGCGGTGCTGCAGTAGCCGGCGTCGGCGATCAAGGCCTCGGGCACCCGGCCGGTATTGACCTGGATCCTCTCCAGCATCGGCAGCAGGTGCACCGCGTCGCTGGGCTGGTTGCTGACGCCGATGGCCACGATCACTTGGTGGTCGCCATCCACGGCGGACTGGGCGTTGTAGCCCTGGATCCAGCCGGCTGATCCTTAGAGGATGTGGCTGTCGGGGTCAGTAAAATTCCTTTGAGCGGTGGGTTTGGGATGGCCAGCCGCATCGGTGGGGAGCGTGCGCTGCGGCAACGCCAGAGGATCACGCTCTCCCGTCATGAGCGGTGATTCCAGCCCTGCTGCAAGAGCAGTCTTGATGGCGAGCGTCTGGGCGCCATCAGCCCGCTTGCGCGCACCACGGCTGCGGCGTGCCGCCCGCTTGCTGCGCTGTTCATCGCCACTGGCCTCGGCTGCCTTGGCGTCCTGTTCTGCCGCCTCGGCCTGGTCTTCGCGTTGACGCGCCTTGGACGCCGCTGCCTCTGCTTCCAGTTCAGCCTTGGCCTTGCGAATCCACTCCAGCCGGCTGCTGCGCCGCTGTAGTTCCTCCGGCAGTTCATCGCCCCGCTTGCCCTTGCCGAACCGGCCGTCCTCCTGGGCATCGATGATCTCGGCCTTGCGCAGCAGAGCACGCATCTCAGCCTCCAGCTGCCGCTCGGACCTGAGCATCCGCTCGTGGCTCATGGCCTTGTGTTTGCTGGCATTGGCTTTGACCTTGGTGCCATCCAGAGCCACCGTCCCCAGGCTCACCAGCCCTGCCCTCTGGCACAGCCGCAGCACCTGAATGAACAGTCCGGCCAACGCATCAAGATGTCGGCGACGGAAATCAGCGATCCGGCTGTGGTCCGGCTGTTGGTTCCCGGTCAGCACCCGAAAAGCGGCGTCCTCCCAGCAGGCCTTCTCGATCTTCCTGGAGCTGGGCAATCCGACGCAGTAGGCGTACAGGCGCAGCACCACCAGCAACCGGGGCTCATACGCCTTCTCGCCGCGGGGATCCTTCTGCCGGTAGACGGCGTGGATGGTCTCAAGATCCAGCTCAGCAGCCAGATCGAGCAGAAAGAACACCAGATGGTTCGCCGGCAGCCAGTCCAACGGGGATGGCGGCAGCAGCAGCGTCTGCTCGGGGTTCCAGGGGCGGAATGATTTGGGCTTGACCATGCCCCATGATCTCGCCCAGAACCATTGCAGTCACTGGGTTCTGGGCAGATTTCAGGCCGGCTGCGGGTTGGGCGGGCGTGGATCTATGCGCGACAGGCTCCTGGCGGTGCACAGCGAAGTGGCGGCTGTCGGCCAGGGCGGGCTGCAGATCAACGAACCCGGCAACTCCCGCAGCCTCAAGACCCTGCCCGGCGACTGGAGCGACCTGGCCCTGGCCTGCCTGATCCATGTGGGCATGAAACGGCTGATGCCCGATGAGGACTCAGGGCTGGGGATCGGGGCGGAGTACGAGGAGGCGGTGCGGTTGTTAGCGCAGAAGGTATCGAACCCTGAAACTATGCACAGGCCGCATAGTTTTGATCCTGCCGCCCCTTCGCCCGCACATGCCAGTCGCTGCAGGGTTTCGCCATGAATGGGCCGCCCTGGCCAACGAGGCATCAACCTTGGTGTGATTTAGCCGCACCCTGCCCTCCCCCTTGGACTTCCGCCAGCTCTTCAAGCTCCGCCTGGTGGTGGCGGCCCTGGGCGAGACCCAGCGGCGGGACTGGTGGAACAGCGGCGTGCTGACGGGGACAGGGGAGTTCCTGTTCCAGCAGGGCTTTCCACGCTCTGCTCCGTTCGCGCAGAGCCGGGCCGGGTTCCGTGTGGCCCAGCTGGTCTGCGATGAGGCCCTGGCAATCCAGCC
>JBJTWS010000113.1:0-6030 GCA_046081905.1 Synechococcus sp.
GCGGATGCCGAGACGCACCACCAGCCACTCCAGCGGCACCACCAGCAGGGTGAGCAACAGCAGATCCAGGACGAAACGCCGCCAGGCCCGCCAGTGCGGCAGCAGCAGATCCCCCACCTCCACCACCAGCAGGAAGAGCACCGTCCAGCCCAGCGTGAGCACCCAGCTCACATCCCGATAGAGATAGGCCCAGACGCCGAGGTGGGCGTTGTGCCACATCGGCGCGGTGAACAGCTCGAAGATCAGCACCCCCACGGCCATCACCGCCAGGCGCAGGCCCAGCCGCCCGCGGAAGCGGGCCAGCCAGGCCAGGCCCGCCGCGCTCGCGGCCACCACCCCGCCCTGGAAGCCGAGGCCGGCCAGGGTGGCGCTGCGGTCGACAGCGCAGGCGGTGAGCAGGAGCGCGGTCATCGGCTCACACCGGCAGGGAGGGCCCCGGCAGCGGTGGCACCGGCCGGGCTCGCCCCGGCTGCACGGTGGGGCGCTGCAGAGAGGCCGAATCCTTCACCTTGCAGCCGCCCCACTTGGCCTGCTGGAAATCGGGATCGCCGCTGAGCCGCTCCCACACCCGCCAGAGGGGCTGCTCGCGCACGTTGCCGAAGATGGCGTGATTGAAATCGCACGACATCACATCCCCGTAGGGCGAGAGGTAGAAGTAGCTGGTGCCGCAGGAGCAGCCCACGCTGCGGTGGCTGGTGATGTAGGCCGAGAACACCACGCCGGGGTAGCGGGGGTCGGCGTTCCAGCGCTCCGCCGAGCGGACCATCGCCTCCACCCAGTCGCCGCTGTCAATCAGATCGTCGCGGTGGCGCAGCCGCCCGCAGGGGAGGGCATCGAACACCAGCAGCTCATGGGCGCCGACCCGGCGGGTCAGCTCCACCAGCCGCTCCAGCTCCCCCGCCGCCCAGGCCTCGGGGGTGATCGTGGTGGAGATGCCCACCGACAGACCCACCCGGCGGGCCTCCCGCAGGCCCTCCAGCGCCCGGGCGAACAGCCCCGGTGTGCCCCGCAGGGCATCGTGCGCCGCCGCATCGGCCGCATCCAGGCTCACGAACACGCTGTCGAGGCCGGCGCGGCGCAGCTCCCGGGCCCGGCCGGCGAGGTGCCAGCCGTTGGTGAACAGCAGCACCGTGGAGAGGGACTTGTCGATCTCGCCGATCACCGCCGCCAGATCCGGCCGCAGCAGCGGTTCCCCGCCCACCAGGTTGATGATCGATACCCCCAGTTCCTGCGCCTCGCGGATGATGCGGCGCAGTTCGTCGCGGGCGAGCACGGGGCGGCCGGGTTCCTCGAGCGCCTCGTAGAAGCTGCAGTGGCCGCAGCGGGCATTGCAGCCGTCCGTGACGGCGATGCTCATCAGGTTGGGCAGATTGCGGTTCTGAATGCCCCGGTAGAGCGTGCGGGCGATGAAGTGCGCCGCGGGCTTGCTGAAGAGCGCCGGCGTGGAGAGCGAGTAGACGGGATAGCCGTCGCGGAAATGGATGATCTTGCTGTGATTGAGGTAGATGCGATAGAGCACCTCCACGAAGTCGCAGCTGCTCGACAGACCCCGCCGCAGCAGAAACCAGCGCAGCCTTAGGGCCTGCCGCATTCCCTGGCCGCTAGGGGCCTTCCCTCCGCCCCGGGGGTCGGGTCCGGACATGGCTCGGCCGACCATCCTGCCCACTGCGCTGCCCGAAACCTAAACAGCGCCACCGGCCGGGCCCCCGGCTCGGGAATCTCTTAAGCATCCGCCGCCGCATGAGCCGCAGCATCAGCCGACGTGGCGGCGGCTGGCCTCCGCGGGTCGCGATACCCTTTCTCCCTCTGCTGGTTGAGGGGGAGCCCTGCCGGTGCCCTCGCCGGAACCCATCACCACGGTGGTCGCCCAGCGGGTGCGGCCCGGCCGGGAAGACGACTACGAGGCCTGGATGCGCGGCATCATCCGCGAGAGCAGCACCTGGCCGGGCCATCTGGGCACCCATGTGATCCGCCCCCAGCGGGGTGTGCGGCCGGAGTACGTGGTGATCTTCCGCTTCGACACCTACGAGCATTTCCGCGCCTGGATGACCTCAGAGGTGCGGCGCCGCTGGCTGGAGCGGGCCGTTCCCCTGGTGGCGGCCGATCCCCAGATCCGCCACATCACGGGGCTGGAGTCGTGGTTCGAGCTGCCGGGGGAGGTGCTGCCGCCGCCGCCGCGCCACAAGATGGCGCTGCTCACCTGGGTGGCGGTGTATGTCTCGATCCGCCTGCTCAGCCTGTTGCTGGCCCCGGTGCTGCGGCCCCTGCCCACCTGGCTGGCGCTGTTGATCACCAGCGGCCTCACGGTGCTGCTGCTCACCTACTGCGTGATGCCGCGGGCCACGCGCCTGCTGCGGCGCTGGCTCTATCCGTCGGCACCGGTTACAGCAGCTGAAGCCGCAGGCGGTTCAGGGCCTCCCCGGCGGTGAGCGCCTGGATCCAGGCCCGTCCCCGGCTGGCCCCGAAGCGCACTCCCTCGCTCCGGCATCCCTTGGGGCCGGCCACGGCGATGTGCACCAGGCCCACGGGCTTCTCGGCGCTGCCGCCGCCGGGGCCGGCGATGCCGCTCACGGCGATGGCCCAGGTGGCGCCGGCGCAACGGCGGGCCCCCTCCGCCATGGCCGCGGCCACCGGATCGCTCACGGCGCCATGGGCCTCCAGCAGGGCCTCCGGCACCTGGAGCAGCCCCTGCTTCACGGCATTGGCGTAGGCGATCACGCCCCCCAGGAACACCTCGGAGGCCCCGGGCACCGCGGTGAGGGCAGCGCCGATGCCGCCGCCGGTGCAGCTCTCGGCCACGGCCAGGGTCTCGCCGCGGTAGCGGAGACGATCCAGCACCACCGAGGCCAGGCTGTCGTCGCCTGTGCCGTAGCAGAGGGGGCCGGTGCGGCGGCGCAGGTCGGCCTCCACCGGATGCAGCAGGGCTTCGGCAGCGGCGGGCGTGGCGGCGCGGGCGGTGATCCGCAGCTTCACCTCGCCGGTGCCGGCATAGGGGGCCACGGTGGGGTTCTCCAGGGCCAGCAGGTCGTGGACCTGCTCGGCCAGGGTGGATTCGCCCACCCCCCAGAAGCGCAGCAGCCGGCTGGCGAACACCCCCTCCGCCAGCCCCTGCTGCCGCAGCCAGGGCGCCGCCGTCTGCTGCCACATGGCGTGCAGTTCGCTCGGCACCCCCGGGAAGGTGAGCACCGTGAAGCCCGGGGTGATCGGAAAAGCCTGATCCGCCGCCGGACTCCAGATCATGCCGGGGGCGGTGCCAGTGGGGTTGGGGAGCACTGCGGCCCCCTCCGGCAGCAGCGCCTGGCGCCGCAGGCTCTCGCCGGCGGTGCGTCCGCGGGCGGCCAGCTTCGCCTGGATGTCGTGCCACACGGCGGGGTGCTCCACCAGCGGCGCGCCGAAGGCGGTGGCGATCGCCTCGGTGGTGAGGTCGTCGGGGGTGGGGCCGAGGCCACCGGTGGTGATCAGCACCCGGCAACGGCCCGCCGCCTCCCGCACGGCGGCGATCAGGCGCTCGCGGTTGTCGCCCACCACGGTCTGGCGGAAGTGGGGCAGGCCCAGGCCGGCCAGCTCCTCGGCGATCCAGCGGGCATTGCCGTTGGTGATGTTGCCGAGCAGCAGCTCGGTGCCGATTCAGAGAACCTCAGCGCTGGCCATCGGAGAGTGCCGGTTCGGCGGGCTGGTTCTGCTCCCGCTGCAGGCTGCGGCGGCAGGCCACCAGCACGCCGATCAGGATGGCGGTGGCCAGGGCCAGCCAGAGGAAGCGCATCTCGGCGTTGGCCAGCACCAGGGCCAGGGAGGCCAGCCACTGGGTGAAGGCATAGATCAGCACCACCGTGCGGCGGTGGCTGAAGCCGGCTCGCAGAAGCCGGTGGTGCAGGTGGCGGCGGTCCGGATAGAAGGGGGAGTGGCCCTCGCTGAGGCGCCCCATGATCACGGCGGACATGTCCGCCAGCGGAAGCGAGAGGATCAGCAGGGGCAGCAGCAGGCTCACGCTGGTGATGCCCTTGGCGGGGCCCACGATGCTGATCGCCGCCAGGGCGAAGCCGAGGAAGTAGGAGCCGCCATCGCCCATGAAGATGCGGGCGGGGTTGAAGTTGTGCCGCAGGAACCCCAGGCAGCTTCCGGCCAGGGCGGCCGCCAGCAGACCCGCGGCGGGCTGGTGCAGGCTGAAGCTCACCGAGAGCAGACCCACCGCCGCGATGCCGCTCACCCCGGCGGCGAGGCCATCGAGGCCATCGAGCCAGTTGATCGCGTTGGTGATGCCCGCCAGCCAGATCACAGTGGCCAGCAGGCTGAGGGGCTCCGGCAGCACCAGCACTGGCGTGGCGGAGGCCCCGAGGGAGAAGGGCAGCTCGATCGTGCCGATCCGCACGCCCTCGCCCCACACCACCGTGGCCACGGCCACCTGCCCCACCAGGCGTGGCAGCGGCGGCAGGGCGAAGAGGTCGTCGGCCAGGCCGATCACGAAGAAGCAGAGGGAGCCGGCCAGGGTCGTCCAGATGGCCGTGTCCTTGCTCACGGGCAGCTCGGCGAAGCCGCCCAGGGCCCAGGTGAGGGTGAGGGCGAGGCTGAAGCCCGCCACGATGCCCACGCCCCCGAGCCTCACCATCGGCATGGTGTGCTGCTTGCGGGGATCGGGCTGGTCCGTGAGCCCCCAGCGCAGCCCGAGCCGGCGCACCTGGGGCACGATCAGCGCCGTGAGCACCGCCGCAGCCAGGAGCGTGAGCAGGGCCGCCGCGTTGGGGCTGTAGGCGAGGGTCACAGCGACGGGGCCGGAAGGGGAGCCGAACGGGGGCCTGCGCGGCCTACCTTACGGGCGGGGCCGGCCTTCAAGCGTGCTGCAGCTGACGCTCGCCGGCGTAGAGGGGGAAGCGTTCGCACAGGGCCGCAACCCGCTCGCGGCAGCGCTGCTCGATGGCGCCGTCCTCCGGATTCAGCAGCCGGTCGGCGATTACATCGGCCACCTCGCGGAAGGCGGCCTCATCGAAGCCGCGGGTGGTGCAGGCCGCGGTGCCGAGCCGCAGGCCGCTGGTCACGAAGGGCGACTGGGGATCGAAGGGCACGGCGTTCTTGTTGGCGGTGATGTGCACATCGCTCACCAGCAGGTCGGCCACCTTGCCGGTCATGCCGATGCCCCGCAGGTCCAGCAGCACCAGGTGGTTGTCGGTGCCGCCGCTAACCACGTCGATGCCGCGCTCCTGGATGCGGGCCGCCAGGGCCTGGGCGTTGGCCACCACCTGCTTGGCGTAGGTGGTGAAGGAGGGCTGCAGGGCTTCGCCGAAGGCCACCGCCTTGGCGGCGATCACGTGCTCCAGCGGGCCGCCCTGGCTGCCGGGGAACACGGCCTTGTCGAACTGGCGGGCGAAGTCGGCGTCGCGGCAGAGGATCAGGCCGCCGCGGGGGCCGCGCAGGGTCTTGTGGGTGGTGGTGGTCACCACGTCGCACACCGGAACCGGGTTGGGGTGCACGCCCGCGGCCACCAGGCCGGCGATGTGGGCCATGTCCGCCAGCAAGGTGGCGCCCACCTCATCGGCGATGGCGCGGAAGCCCTCGAAGTTGATCGTGCGGGGATAGGCGGAGTAGCCGCAGACGATCAGCTTCGGCTTGTGCTCCAGCGCCAGCTGGCGGATCGTGTCGAAGTTGAGCTGCTGGGTCTCGGGATCCACGCCGTAGTGCACGGCCTTGAACCACTTGCCGCTCACGTTCACGGGCGAACCGTGGGTGAGGTGGCCGCCATGGCTGAGGTCCATGCCCAGGATCGTGTCGCCGGGCTGCAGCAGGGCCAGGAACACGGCGAAGTTGGCCTGGGCGCCGCTGTGGGGCTGCACGTTGGCCCAGGCGGCGCCGAACAACTGCTTCGCCCGCTCGATCGCCAGCTCCTCGATCGCGTCCACGTGCTCGCAGCCGCCGTAGTAGCGCTTGTGGGGCAGGCCCTCGGCGTACTTGTTGGTGAGCACCGAGCCCTGGGCCTCCATCACGGCGCGGGAGGCGAAGTTCTCGGAGGCGATCAGCTCCAGGTGGGTCTGCTGGCGC
>JBJTWS010000114.1:0-18944 GCA_046081905.1 Synechococcus sp.
CGATCACTACCGCTCTCGATGGCGATCGTGAGGGAGCGGGAGCCGCGGTTGGCCAGGATGCGGCTGAGTTGGGGCGTCACCGTGGCGGCTCGCACCGAACTGACGCTGACGCGCACGTCGGCGAAGCGCTCTTGATCCAGCCAGGTCAGCAACTCTGGGAATTGGGGATGCTGGGTGACGGAGGCCCCCAACAGGCCCAACCGCCGGGTGACGGCCAGGCCGGTCTCCACCGCCGGGATCAGGCCTTCCTCCAGGGCGGCGCTGCGGAAGGGAAGGGTGAGGTAGCTCGCCAGGCAAAAGCGGCAGAGCTCCGGGCAGCTGCGCACCACCTCCACCATGTGGATCGAGGGCCATGCGGCCTCTGGTGTGATAACGGTGGAATGGCTGAGGGTGTTGCCGCTCCAGGTCTGCTTCGCCACCACCGCCGGGATGCCGGCTTCGGTTGGCTCGACGCCCAGCAGCTGGCCATCAGGGCCATAGCGGGGCTCGTACAGGGCGGGCACATACACCCCCGCCACCTGGGCCAGCCGGCGCAGCTTCTCGGCCCGCGGCGCCGTGCGGCACTCCTGCAGGGCGTCCACGAAGGCCGGCAGCAGCAACTCCCCATCCCCCAGCAGCACCGCATCGAAGAACGGCGCCAGGGGTTCGGGGTTGGCGGTGAGCACCGGCCCGCCGCCGAACACGATCGGATCGTCGTCGCCGCGCTCCGCCGCCCACAGCTGGATGCGCTGCTGCTCCAGCAGATCCAGCAGCACCGGGCCGTCCAGTTCCCAGCTGAGCGAGAGCCCGAACAGATCGCAGTGGCGGTGCGGCGGATCACCCTGGTCGGTGAATAGCCGCCGCACGTCCAGATCGGAGCGCCGCGCCAGGGTGGCCCACACCACCTGGTAGCCCAGGCTGGTGATGCCCACCGAGTAGGTGCTCGGGAAGGCCAGCACGGCCCGCAGGGCGCCGGCGGCGGGCTGGGCGGGCTCGAACAGCAGGGTTTCCTGGTTCAGGGGAGGGGCAGGCCAACGGGTCATTCTCAGGGATCCGTGGTGCCGGCCGTGCCCTCTGGCTAGAGCCGGGGCACCGGAGCGGGTGCCATGGCGAAGCTGCAGGTGATCTCCCCGTTCGAATACAACCCCTCCCAGGACCCCGCCAACATCACCTTCCTGCAGGGGATCAAGGGTGGGGATCGGCCGGGCACCTATCTGCTCACCGGCAGCATCAACGCCACCGGTCCCGGCTCCTACGGCCTGGTGTACGAGGGCCCCCTCGATGACGTGCAGCGCGATGGGGTGAGTGGCTTCGGCAGCTGGTACACCATCGAGGTTCCCCAGACCCAGGCCTTCGCCGGCGCCAATGGCACCAGCGTCTATGGCCCCGACAACCTCGGCGGCGGCCTCGTGGATCTGGTGGGCTCCTATTCGCGCACCGTGAGCGGCAGTTCGGCCACGGCGGAGGATCCCAACACCGTGGGCTTTCTCTATAGCGGCGCCATCGACGGCTCCACCACCGCCGGCTACCGCAGCTTCCAGACCCAGACCCGCGGCCGCGGTCCCGCCACCTATACGTTCGTCCACAGCGTGGATGGGGGCTGGCGGTGGGCAACGGCGACACCGCCGCCGCCGATTCCCTCACCGGTACCAGCCTGGCCTCCACCGCCTTTCTGGTGGACATGGCCACGGGCCGGCAGATCGACATCCGCTTCCCCCGCTCCGGGCTCGACTTCACCCACACGGCCTACGGCATCTGGGACAACGGCGATGGCAGCTACACCATCGCCGGTGGCTCGGGCGAAGTGGCCGAGGCCGGCACTCCACGGCTGCGGGCGGGCTCCGGCTACCTGATCGACTACGACAGCCTCACCGGCCGCTTCTTCCACTACCAGGAGTTCAATTACAGGAACCGCAACCGTGGTGATCTGATCACCCACTTCGAAGGCATCTATCGCACCGAAAATGGAAAGTACCGCCTGCCGGCCACCTCGGTGGCCCTTTCGGGTGAGGAGGAATTCTCGATCCCCTCGGTGGTGACGGTGCGCCGCAAACCCTCAAACCGCTTCCAGGCCAAGGCCCGCTGGCGCGATCTGGAGGTGGTGAACAGTGAGTCCGGGGTGGCGAGTGTGCTCACCACCGCCAATTCCCAGTACGACCACGTGACCGTGGGATTTGCCAATTATCCCAATGGGGATGGCACGTTCACCCAGGCGGATTTCGTGGCCCGTCCTGTGCTGCTGTGAGTCTGGCCCTGGCGGTTCCACTGGCCCTGGTGGCCTTTTTCTATGCCTCGGTGGGCCATGCCGGCGCTTCCAGTTACATCGCGGTGCTGGCCCTTTCGGGTCAGCACCTTGCCCTGATCAAGCCCCTGGCCCTGCTGCTCAACACCGTGGTGGCGAGCGTGGGCTGCTGGAACTTCCTGCGGGCCGGGCATCTGCCCTGGCGCCGATTCTGGCCCCTGCTCCTGCTGGCGGTGCCGGGGGCGTTTCTCGGCGGAGGCTGGACCCTTCCAGGCCTTGGCTTCGAGCGGCTCGTGGGCGGTGTGCTGCTCTTCTCCGCCTGGCGTTTCGGGAGAGATCCGCGGGATCCCCCCTCCACACGGGAGCCCAGTGGATTCCTGCTCACCCTCACCGGTGGCGGGCTGGGTCTGCTGGCCGGTCTCACCGGCACCGGTGGCGGCGTGTTCCTCACCCCCCTGATGCTGGGGCTGCGCTGGTGCACCACCCGTCAGGCGGCGGCGGTGCTGCTGGCCGGCGCTGCCGGCTCCCGCCTCGGCAGCCGCCACTGGCCCGTGGCCTGGATCCGGCGCTGCCTGGCCCTTGTGCTGCTGCTGGCTTCGCTGAAATTGCTGGGGGTGGCGGCGGAGGGAGAGAAATAAGCGCTTCTGATCTCTGAACCCCTCACCGGTTCTGGACATGGGCGTGGCTCCGTGGCGAGATCGGGGCATCCCTCCCTTCCCTCCATGCCGCTCTTTCTCCTGCGCGATGGTTCCGTGCTGCGGTGCTCCAGTCCGCCCGACGGACTGCAGTGCGACCGCTATGTCGATCGGCGGCAGCGCGAGATTTTCGTGCTCCTCTATTCTGCCTCGGAGTGTGTTCTGCTTGCGGCGCAGCCGAAACGTTCTTCCCACAGCAGAGCCAGGAACCGGCAGGGCCGCAAGGCCGATGTTCCCCTGGCTGCCTGAAGTCGTCCCTATGGCGTTTCCTCCTGCCGGGATTCGATCCGGCAGGAGACGCCCAGACGATGCAGCTGCTCCCGCAGTCGCACCGCCAGATCCCCATCAATCGGTTCGGTGCGGTGCTCTGCTCCATCCAGCCAGCGGGCCGTGGCTCCCGGAGGCAGTCCAAAAAAGCGGGCGAGGCACTGACGGACCTCGAAGTGGGCCTCGCCGGGAAGCTGACACCGCAGGTGCAGCCGACAGGCGGGCGGCTCCGCCAGACCGAGCTCCACCCGCCGCAGCCCGGCGAGATCCGCCAGCACCACCATCTGGTCACCCGCCATGGCCCTGGTCTCGGGCACCGGGAAGGTGCGCGTGTCCTGCGCGGTTCCGCGGCGGTGGGTGAGCACGGTCACCCCATAGCCGCAGGCGATTCGCGAAAGGCTGCGGCCGTTGAGGGTGTCGCCCTCCTCCACCCGATAGCGAACCAGGAGAAGGTTGGAGTGGTTGATCCGCAGCACCCCCTCCACCCGTTCGCCGAAGGCCGTGGCCACCACGGCGTCCGCCGCCACGTCCATGATCGACACGACCGTGATTCCCCCGAGCAGCTCCCCGAGCGGCTCCGCGGCACCCACCGCATGGGCCAGGATCACGAGGCGGGTCTGCGGTTGTCGCTCCTCCAGGACGAGGGCGGTCTGCAGGTTGGCAAGGAGATCCTCCGAGAGCAGGGCGATCCCCTCCAGCCTCGACCCCGGCAGCTGGGTCAGGGTGGCTTCGAGCGGGTCGGACCCCGGCTCCAGCTTCACCACGGCACGCCGCTCGCGCCGGAGGGCATCCTCCACGGCTTCGGCCAGGGTGCCGCCTCCCACGAGCTCGATCCAGGGGCCGCCTCTGCCGAGGCGGGGGAAGGGAGCCAGGCCAAGGCGGTCGCGGAGCAGCCGATCGAGGATCACGGCCACCAGGGCCGAGGTGAGCAGGGTTCCAATCAGCGAATACAGCAGGGTGATGGCGATCAATCGTTCGTCCACCGCCGCGATGCTTTGCTGCTGAAGCACCAGGTTCACCGGATCCACGTATTCGCCCTTCAGCAGGGCCAGGGTCACGAACAGCCCCTGCTTCCAGCCGTGGGTTCCCGAGAAGGAAGCCACCCCCACCAGGAGCATGGCCAGGATCAGCGCGGCCGGCAGGGTCGGGAGCGCCGGCCGCCCCAGCCATCGGATCAGGGCATCGAACCGGCGTCGCCATGCCGGAGTTCTGCCGGGGAGTGTGGGCCGCACGGGCCCATCCCGATAGCCGCGGGGGGCCAGCAGGGTCTGGCCCTGGGGAGGGTGTCTCCAGCGGCTCTCCGGAGGTAGGTGCACGGCCCGGATGCTGGCGGGAATCGATCGCCTCACCCTCCCCTCCCTCCACCGCAGGGGCCTGGAACACCGCAAAGATCTCGCCATCCGCCGCGAAGCTGGCCTCCCGGGCGGTGGGCCCGAGGGCCTGGGCGATGGCGCTGGCGGTGAGCAGGAGTGGATCCACCACGGTGATCCCGGGGAGCCTGCGCTCCAGCAGGGCCCCGAGGGAAGCCTGAGCCGTGCTGCTTCGCACCACGACCTGGGCCGTGGGATTGAGCAGGCGCACCTGCAGAGCGGCCTCGAAGTTCACGCTGCTGCTGGAACTCACCAGCAGCACGGCGCGGGCCCGGCGGATTCCTGCCAGCTCCAGGATGTGCGGGCTGCGCATGTCGCCCAGCACCAGGCGACCTTCCAGAACGCGCTCCAGTTCGGGAGGCTCCCAGGTCGGGAGGTCCAGGTTCACCCCCCAGAGCAGCACCCGGAACTTCAGCAAACGCTGCAGGCAGGTCTGGCCCAGAGATCCGAGCCCGCAGACAACGATGGCCTCCTGGACTGGATCCCCGGCCATGGTGAAACCGGTTCGCAGCGGGTGAATCCATCCTCGCGGAGCGGAGCGGGGTGGTGGCAGTCGTAACAAAAACCTGGCGATACGCCCTTCTTGATGAAGCCTTAACCGCCCGGATCAAGGCTGGACGTGTCATTCAGGTGCGCCCATGACATCCCCTCCCCTGGCGGGGCATCCGGTGCCCGATCCCGCCCGGTACATCGATCCCCAGCGGGCTGGTCTCACGGCTGCGGACCTGTTTGACGGGATGACGGAACACCTTTTCTTCACCCTTGGTCGGCGTGTTCAGAACGCCAGTCCGCACGATCTCTACCTGGCTCTCAGCCATGCGGTGCGCGACCGCCTGATGGTCCGTCACCTGGCCTACAAGGATGCTCTGCGGGAGTGCCACGCCAAGGCTGTGGCCTACCTCTCGGCGGAGTTTCTGATCGGTCCCCAGCTGGGCAGCAATCTGCTGATGCTGGGCATCCGGGCCGCGGCGGAAGAAGCATTGCGAGGCTTCGGTGGACCCTCCCTAGAGGAGGTGCTGCTGTTGGAGGAGGAGCCTGGCCTGGGCAATGGGGGCCTCGGTCGCCTGGCGGCCTGCTACCTGGAATCGTTGGCCACCCTGGAGATCCCGGCCACCGGGTATGGCCTGCGCTACGAGTTCGGAATCTTTGATCAGGCGATTCGCAATGGCTGGCAGGAGGAGATCACGGACAACTGGCTGAAGGGCGGCTGGCCCTGGGAGGTGGTGCAGGCGGAGAAGAGCTGTTGTGTTGGTTTTGGGGGGCATACCGAGGCCATCCTTGATCAGGATGGTCAGCGGCGAATCCACTGGATCCCGGACACACGCGTCCTGGGTATTCCCCACGATGTGCCGATCCTTGGCTATGGGGTCGATACCTGCGGGCGGCTTCGGCTCTGGCGGGCGGAGTCCTGTGAGGCCTTCGCCTTGGATGCCTTCGAACAGGGAGATTACTTCGCGGCAGTGGAAAGTAAGATCGCTTCAGAAATCCTCTCCAAGGTTCTTTATCCCAACGATGGAACGGATCAGGGCCGTCGTCTGAGACTCCGGCAGCAGGTGTTCTTTGTGAGTTGCTCGCTGCAGGACATGCTGCGCAGCCTGCAGAACCGGGGGATTGCGGTGCAGGGATTCCCAGATTATTGGGCGGTGCAGCTGAACGACACCCATCCCTCCATCGCCGTTGCCGAGTTGATGCGATTGCTGGTGGATGAACATCGATTGCCGTGGACCCAGGCTTGGGATGTCACCACGCGATCGCTCTCCTATACGAATCACACCCTTCTGCCGGAGGCGTTGGAATGCTGGGACCTCAACCTGTTTGGATCCCTCTTGCCACGGCATCTGGAAATCATCTATGAGATCAATGCCCGCTTTCTCCAGCAGGCCCGCCTCTCCCATCCGGGAGATGTCGAACTTGTGCGGAGGATGTCGATCATCGATGAATCCGGATCCAAGGCGGTTCGGATGGCCCACCTCGCCACCGTGGGCTGCCATCAGATCAACGGAGTCGCGGCTCTCCACAGTGAGCTGATCCGCAACCACCTTCTGGCCGACTTCGCCCGGCTCTGGCCGCAGCGCTTCACCAATGTCACCAACGGAGTGACGCCGCGCCGCTGGATCGCCCTCGCCAATCCCCCCCTGGCGGAGCTGCTCCGCGAGGTTCTGGGTGCCGACTGGCTGATCCGGCCGGAGGCCCTGCGGGATCTGGAGAGCCTGGGTTCCGATCAAGGCTTCCTGGAGCGCTGGGCAGCCTGCCGCCTGGCGGCCAAGCGACGGCTGGCCGAGCTGATCGACCGGCGCAGCGGAGTGCTGGTGGATTGCACCAGCCTGTTTGATGTGCAGGTGAAACGGATCCATGAATACAAGCGCCAGCATCTCAACGTCCTGCGGCTTGTGATCGAGTACCTGCGCATCAAGGAAGGACTGGTGTGCAGTCCGGTGCCGCGTACGGTGATCTTCGCTGGAAAGGCCGCGCCCGGATACTCGATGGCAAAGCTGATCATTCGCCTGATTCACGGAGTTGCTGATGTGATCAATAATGACCCGGATCTACGCGGACTTCTGCAGGTTGTCTTCTTGCCGGATTACAATGTCAGCCTCAGCGAAGTGATTGTTCCAGCGGCTGATCTCTCCGAACAGATCTCCACGGCTGGCCTGGAGGCCTCCGGTACGGGCAACATGAAATTCTGCATGAACGGAGCGCTTTGCATTGGCACTCTGGACGGGGCTAATGTGGAGATCCAGAGGGAGGTTGGAGCGGACAACTTCTTTCTGTTCGGCCATACAGCGCCTCAGG
Source organism: Synechococcus sp. (assembly GCA_046081905.1). Classification (GTDB taxonomy): domain Bacteria; phylum Cyanobacteriota; class Cyanobacteriia; order PCC-6307; family Cyanobiaceae; genus CBW1002. The sequence goes on from JBJTWS010000114.1 coordinate 7,347, forward strand.
TGGACTCTCTGCGTAGGGAGAGCTACCGGCCCTGGGAATTCGTGGATGAACTCCCGGAGCTGCGGCAGGCCTTGGACTGGATTCAGCTCGGCCATTTCAGCGAGGGAGACTCGGCACTCTTCCAGCCCCTGGTGACCAACTTTCTTGAGCACGATCCCTTTTTTGTCCTGGCTGATCTTCCCGACTACCTCCGGGCACAGCAGGAGGTGGACCTCGCCTGGCGGAACCGCAGCGACTGGCAGCGGCGTTCGCTGCTGAACACTGCCCGCAGCGGCTACTTCTCCTCCGATCGAGCCATTCGTGAGTACGCCGCCTCCATCTGGAGGGTGGAGCCTCTGTCCCTGGCTCTGGCTTGCGCTCCGCCCCAGGAGCCCGCAGGTCCTGTCCCGTCCCCCTGAACCTCTTTTCCCCTTCGGCCATGAAGACGGAATTCCCTGGAGCCCTTGCCACCATGCGGGCGCTCTGCCATAGCAACACCACGCAGCATGTCGCTGCAGGCGATGTGATCTTTGCCAGCGGCGCACGGGGCGACTGCCTCTATGGCATCGTCTCCGGAAGCGTGAAGGTGGACTGGGATGGTGGCTGCCGCCGGGAGACACTGGGAGAGGGCCAATGTTTTGGGGTGGGAGCGCTCGTGGATCCCGAGCACCGCCGATACGGGAACGCGATTGCCCTCACGGATGCCGAGCTTCTGGTGATGAACCGCGAGCAGTTCATCTTCGCGCTGCAGGAATTACCCGTCTTCGGTCTGGAAGTGCTCCAGTCACTGGAGGAACGGCTCCTCCATCTCAAGACCGATTCATCCTCCACCCGGGATTGACTCGTTCATCTGGGGTTGGGGTGGTGATGGGTGGCCAGCTCCAGGCAGCGAAACAGTGGACGGGTCTTGTACTGATGGCCGTGCATGCGTTTCAGAATTCCCTGCAGCGTTCGCACGCTGGAGGTGATGTGAGGCCCCTTGTTGAGAAGGATTCCCTCAGCGCGTGCCCCCAGAACCGCATCGCTGATCTCTGCCCGGGTGGGCAGCCCCCGGTGGGCCAGGGCGTCGAGAACCTGGGTAGCCCAGATGCAGGGAACCCGGGCGGCTTCGCACAGGCGCAGGATCTCCTCCTGCAGTTCCGCCAGCCGTTCCCAGCCACATTCGATCGCCAGGTCCCCGCGGGCGATCATCACCCCCAGGGGGGCCTCCGAGGCCATCGCCGCCAGCAGCAGTGCCGGCAGGGCCTCGAACGCTGCGCGGGTCTCGATCTTGAGGATCACCCCCAGATCGGGTCGCCCATCCCTGGCCAGCAGGCCGTGCAGTTCCTCCACATCCTCCGGCCTCTGCACGAAGGAGAGGTTCACCATGTCGGCATGGCGGATCACGAAGGGCAGCACCTCGCGGTCCCGTTCGGTCAGGGCCGGCAGATCCAGGGGAGTGTCCGGGAAGTTGATGCCCTGATCCGCCCGCAGCCGGCTGCCCCGGCTGCCCGCCGTGGTGATCTCCACCAGCAGACTGCCCGCCTCGGCGGACCGCACCACGCCACCGATGCGCCCGTCGTCGAAGGCGATCCGGGCTCCGGCGCCCACCTGCCGAAACACCCCCGGCAGGGTGCAGCCGATCCGGGCGGGCTGGAGGATCCGTCCCTCGGCGTCCACCTGCGCAGGCCGCCCGAGTTCCGAGGCATCGGTGAGCCGCAGCTGATCGCCCCTCTGCAGCAGCAGGCATCCTTCCGGGGCCGGCAGGGTTCCGACCCGCAGCTCCAGACGGGGCTTCTCCACCTGGAGACGCAGGCCCGCCACGAAATGCCAGTGGTGGTTTGCCGTGCACCAGAGCCCCTCGGGACCGTGGCGGCGTAGGCGCAGGGAGCGCTGCCGCCCGGAGGCATCGATGCCGCGCAGCTGCGTGCCGGGTTCGAGGGCACTCCAGCCCTCCCCGAGGATGGAGATCACGGCATCGGCCCCGGGAACCGTGGAGGCTGGGGCCGCTTGGCCTGGCTTCACGGCCACCAGAAGGATCTGGGCGGGCTCACAGAGCCGTCCACAGGAATCCCGCCGCGGCTTGGCGCTCACCACGGCAGGTCCCGGCTGCAGCGGGCCCGTCCGCAGTTTCGGGCCTGCCAGATCCACCGCGATCCGGCAGGGGTGGCCGGTGGTCGCGGAGGCCCGGTGGACGTTCTCCACCATCTGCTCCCAGGTCGGCGGCTCGTCATGGGCTGCGTTGATCCGGGCGATCGTCATCCCCGCCTCCAGCAGCTCCACCACCAGCTCCGGATTCGTGGCAGCGGTGGCCGGCAGGGTCACGAGGATCGAGGCACCCTCTGGTTCCGCCGGTTTGCCCAGCAACTGGCAGGTGTGGCGGGCGAGGGCCTGGGCCCCCCCTCTAGGCGGCTCGGTCGGTGGGGGGGCCGGCAGGTCCCCCAGACGCCGCAGGATCCGCAGCACGCTTTCCAACGCCTGTCGCACATCGCTTTCGCAGCGGCCCAGGGAGGAGAGTCCCAGGGAGGTCAGCTCCTCCTGCTCCGCGCGCAGGTCGTGGCGCCGCAGTTCCAGGTAGTGGATCAGGTTCCGGGCGGCCTCCGCGTAGCAGGGGGCGATCCGCGCCAGGCGGGCCCCTTCCTGCTGCTGCTGGGTCTCCATCGCCCGCAGCAGTTCCTCCAGGCGGGCGGCGAGCCGGGGCGCGGCGTCGCCGAGGGGATCCGTCGCCTCGGAAGCGGCACGCCGGCGGGTTCGAGCTGCCACGGTCATGGCCGGTAGGTGGCTTTCCCCACGCTGGCGGCGGCCAGCGATCCTGCCGGTGCTCCTCCATACACAGGCCCCCCGGCGGGTCCTGCCTACCCCCCGAGGTAGGCCATCTCGGCGGGGGCCTGGCGACGGCCGCTGCGCCGCTGTTCGTTGCGCTCCTCGCTGTAGCGGTCGCTCCGCTGGCGCCAGAGGGCGGTCAGGGCCTCGATCAGCTCCTCGCGCTGGCTTCCCGGCTGGAGCACGGGCTTCAGATCGGTGCCTTCGCTGGCGAACAGGCAGGTGTAGGCCATGCCGTCGGCGGTGATGCGCAGGCGGTTGCAGTCGCCGCAGAAGGGGGCGCTGATCGAGGCCACCACGCAGAGCGTGCCGCCGCCGTCGCGGTAGCGCCAGCGGCTGGCCGTGCCGTGGGACGGGCGGCCCAGGGGCTCCAGCGGCCAGCGGGCGCCGATGGCGGCCACCATGTCCTCTGCCGGCATCACGTCGGCTGGGCTCCAGCCGTTGCGGTTGCCCACGTCCATGGCCTCGATCAGCCGCAGTTCCACCCCCCGCTCCCGGGCCAGGGCGGCCAGGAGCAGGAGCTGGTCGTGGTTGCGGCCCCGCTGGATCACGGTGTTGAGCTTCAGCTGCCCCGCGCCGGGGTCGAAGCCAGCCGCCCGGGCGTGCTCCAGGGCCGCGAGCACCTTCGCCAGGGCCTGCTCGCCGGCCGCGGCGTCGGCCAGGCCCGCCATCGCCGCCACGCTGGTGCCGGTGGTGCCGTCGAGGCTGAGGGTGAGGCGATCCAGGCCGGCGCCGCGCAGGCGGCGGGCCCGTTCCGCGCTGAGCAGCTGCCCATTGCTGGTTAGGGCGATGTCGCGCAGGCCCTGGTGCCGCAGGGGTTGCAGCGCCAGCAGCAGCTCCTCGAGCCCCGCATGGAGCAGCGGTTCCCCCCCCGTGAGCCGCAGGCTGTGGGCCCCGAGGGCCACGGCGGCCTCCACCACCGCCAGGCGCTGCTCCAGGCTCAGCAGGCCCGGCGGTTCCTGGCCATCGGGCCGGCAGTAGGGGCAGGCCAGGTTGCAGCGGGCCGTGAGCGAGAGGCGCACCACCCCGAGCGGACGGCCCAGCCGATCGAGGGGGGGCAGGGGGACCATGGCCGCAAGCTAGGGCGAAGCCCTGGGAGCGGCGCAGGCCTCCAGCTCGGCCGCGGTGTTCACGTTCGCCAGGAGGGCGGCCGGCAGCGGCACCAGGGCCACCGCCTCGCCGGCCAGCCAGCGCTGCAGGCCCCGCTCCCCCGCCGTGATCGCCGTGTGGAGCCGCAGGCGCCGGCCCGGATCGCTGGGGTAGATCCCCAGCAGGGGCTGGGGCCGCGCGGCGGTGGCGATCCAGAGGCGCCCCGGTTCCCGCTCGGAGGCGCGGCGCAGGGCCTGCAGGCAGCCCGCCGTGAGCCGGGGCATGTCCACCGGGCAGAGCAGGAGCCGCTGATCGGTGTACTGCTCCATCAGCCGGTGCAGCGCCAGCAGGGGGCCCTCCTGGGGGGTGGGCTCCTGCTGCAGCTCCAGGCTCACCCCCGCGGCGGCCAGTTCATCGACCAGGGCTCCGGCCCGCTCCAGGTGCTGCGGCCAGCGGCTCAGCAGGGTGAGCGGAACCCCGAGGCCCGCCAGCAGCCGTAGGCTGCGCTCGAGCCAGCAGCCCCCCTCGGGGTGGGGCAACGCCGCCTTGTCGCGGCCCATGCGGACGCTGGCGCCACCGCTGAGCAGGCAGCAGCGCAGGGGCAGCGGTGCGGGCTGTTCCGTCATGGGTCCGCCTTGGATGGCTGCGTCGGTCGGGGCCGCAGCGGCACCGTGGCCAGCCGCAGCGGGGGCTTGGCTCCCTTGCCGCCGCCGGCGCCACCGCCGGTGGCCTCCGCTGGAATCAGCCGCTTGAACAGCGACTGCGGGTGCAGCAGCCGGGCGGTGACCAGGCTGCCCAGGCAGGCCACCAGCACCGGCTTGAGGATCAGCAGTTCCTTGGTCACCGCGAAGGTGAGGAAGGTGGCGCTGATCGGCGTGCGGGCGCAGGCGGCCATGAAGGCCCCCATGCCGGCGAACACCGCCGTGTTGGGCGCATCGGGCCCCCACTTCTCCAGCAGGTCGGCGGCGGCCAGCCCCAGGGCGCCGCCGAGGGTGAGCATCGGGGCGAACAGCCCGCCCGGCGTGCCGGCCGCGGCCGCCGCACCGGTGGTGAGGAACAGCACCAGGAAGATCGCCGCGGCCTGGCCCAGATCCACGTTGCTCTCCGCAATCGCCTGGCGGATGCCGGCGCGGTTGAGGAAGTCGGCGGGGAGCAGCGCATCCCCCAGGCCCAGCAGGATGCCCGTGGCCCCCATCACCAGGGGGAGCGGCAGCTGCAGCCCAGGCGCAGCCGCTGCAGGCCCACCACGTAGCGGCAGTAGAGCTCGGCGGCCAGGGCCACCAGGCCACCGAGCCCGAACAGCACCACCAGATCCGCCGGCCTCACCTCCACGTAGGTGGTGACCTGGCGGGCGATCTCGAAGCTGCCGGCGGGATCCACCGCGGCGCTGCCGGTGGGCGCCAGGTTCACCAGCCCCGCCAGGCCCATCAGATCGGCCCAGGTGTCGGCCCAGAAGGTGGTGACCAGCACCAGCAGCATCACCACCGGCCGGGCCCCCTGCAGCAGTTCCTCGAGGGCATAGAGGAAACCGCCGATCGGGGCGCGGAACACCGCGGCGATGCCGGCACCGCCGCCGGCCGCCACGATCATGCGGCGGAAAGCATCCGGGGCGCGCAGGAGCCGGGCCATTTCCCAGCCCACCGAGCTGCCCATCTGCACCGAGGGGCCGGAGGGGCCCAGCGGAAAGCCGCAGCCGATCGCCACGATGCCGGCCAGCAGCTTCACCACGGCCACCGGGACGCCCATCGGGATGGGCCGGTGGCGCAAGAACTGCATCACCTGCGGGATGCCCGATCCCTCCGCCGCCGGGGCGAGACGCTCCACCAGCAGCCCGGCCACCAGGCCACCACCGCCACCGATGGCCGGCAGCAGCAGCAGGTCGGGGCCGAGGGCGAGCATCTGGATGCGCCAGCGGCACAGGTCATCGAGGCCGGTGCGGAACAGCGGGGCCGCGCTGGCGGCCCCCAGCCCGGTGATCACCAGGGCCAGGATCACCACCAGCCAGCGGTGCTCCAGCAGCCGCCGGATCGGCGTGCTCCGCACCGGCTGGAGGCGCGGCAGCTTCAGAGGTGCGGGAAAACGGAGGGCACCCAGCATCGGGCCGCCCCCATCACACCTCCGCCAGCACCTTCGCCTCCTCCTCGGCGCTCACCACCCGGCCGGCATCCTCGAAGCCCTCGATCTGATCGAAGTTGAGGTAGCGGTACAGCTCGGCCCCGCAGGGATCGATCTTCTCGGCCGCGATCGCCAGATACTCCTCCTTGGAGGGGATGCGGCCCAGCTGGGCGCACACCGCCGCCAGTTCGGCACTGCCCAGGTAGACTTGGGCGCCGTTGCCGAGGCGGTTGTTGAAGTTGCGGGTGCTGGTGGAGAACACGGTGGTGTTGTCCTCCACCCGGGCCTGGTTGCCCATGCAGAGCGAGCAGCCGGGCAGTTCCATGCGCGAGCCGGCGGCTTCAAAGATCGCGTAGTAGCCCTCCTCCTTCAGCTTCTCCTCGTCCATGCGGGTGGGGGGGCACACCCACAGGCGGGCGGCGTTCTCGCCCTGACCCTGCAGCACGTTGGCGGCGGCGCGGTAGTGGCCGATGTTGGTCATGCAGCTGCCGATGAACACCTCATCGATGCGGCCGCCTGCCACCTCGCTGAGGGTCTTCACGTTGTCGGGATCGTTGGGGCAGGCCAGGATCGGCTCGGTGATCTGATCCAGATCGATCTCGATCACCGCCGCATACTCGGCGTCGGCGTCGGCCTCCATCAGCACCGGGTTGGCCAGCCACGCCTCCATCGCCTTGATGCGCCGGGCCAGGGTGCGCGCATCGCCATAACCGCGCGCGATCATGTTCTTGAGCAACGCCACGTTGCTGCGCAGGTATTCGCTCACCGTCTCCACGCTCAGCTTGATCGTGCTGCCGGCGCAGGAGCGCTCGGCGGTGGCGTCGGTGAGTTCAAAGGCTTGCTCCAGCTTCAGATCGGGCAGCCCCTCGATCTCCATGATCCGGCCGTTGAACACATTTTTTTTGCCCTCCTTGGCCACCGTGAGCAGCCCCTGCTGGATGGCCACGTAGGGGATGGCGTTCACCACATCCCGCAGGGTCACCCCCGGCTGCAGGGAGCCGGAGAACTTCACCAGCACCGATTCGGGCCTGTCGAGCGGCATGGCGCCGATGGCGGCGGCGAAGGCCACCAGACCGGAGCCGGCCGGGAAGGAGATGCCCAGGGGGAAGCGGGTGTGGCTGTCGCCGCCGGTGCCCACCGTGTCGGGCAGGAGCATGCGGTTGAGCCAGCTGTGGATGATGCCGTCGCCGGGGCGCAGGGCCACGCCGCCGCGCGACGCCATGAAATCGGGCAGTTCGGCGTGGGTCTTGAGGTCCACCGGCTTGGGATAGGCGGCGGTGTGGCAGAAGCTCTGCATCACCAGATCGGCGCTGAAGCCCAGGCAGGCCAGCTCCTTCATCTCATCGCGGGTCATGGGCCCGGTGGTGTCTTGGCTGCCCACGGTGGTCATCAGCGGCTCGCAGCTGGTGCCGGGGCGCACGCCCGCCAGGCCGCAGGCCTTGCCCACCATCTTCTGAGCCAGGGTGAAGCCCTTGCCGGTGTCGGCCGGAGCAACCGGGCGGATGAACAGCTCGCTGGCGGGCAGGCCCAGCTGGGCGCGCACCTTGTCTGTCAGCGAGCGGCCGATCAGCAGGGGGATGCGGCCGCCGGCGCGCACCTCATCGGTGATCGTGCTGGGCTTGAGCTCGAAGCGAGCCACGATTTCCCCAGCATTCGCTTCACCGGCGGCACGCTCGATCGTGCCGGCGTAGGGCCGGATCGTGATCACATCGCCGGAGTTCAGCGCCGTCACGTCGCACTCGATCGGCAGGGCGCCGGAGTCTTCGGCAGTGTTGAAGAAGATCGGTGCGATCTTGCCGCCCAGCACCACGCCGCCGCTGCGTTTGTTGGGCACGTGCGGGATGTCGGTGCCGGTGTGCCAGAGCACCGAGTTGATGGCGGATTTGCGCGAGCTGCCGGTGCCCACCACATCGCCCACGTAGGCCACGGGGTGGCCCTTGGTCTTCAGCTCGGCGATCAGCTCCAGGCCGCCGGGCATGCGGGTCTCCAGCATCGCCGTGGCGTGCAGGGGGATGTCGGGGCGGGTGGTGGCGTGGGTGGCGGGGGAGAGGTCGTCGGTGTTGGTCTCGCCCTCCACCTTGAACACCGTCACGGTGATCTCGGCGGGCAGCTCGGGCTTGGCGGTGAACCACTCGCCGTTGGCCCAGCTCTCCACCACCTGCTTCGCCCAGTGGTTGGCCTCGGCCAGTTCGAGTGCGTCGTGGAACGCGTCGTAGACCAGCAGCGTGCGGCTCAGGCCCTCGGCGGCGGCCGCGGCGATGGTTGCGTCCGGGCTGGAGAGCAGCGCGATCAGGGCACCCACGTTGTAGCCGCCGATCATGGTGGCCAGCAGCCGCACGGCCTCCACCGGGCTCACCAGGGGGCTGGTGGCGGTGCCCTGGGCCACGCCGCTCAGCCAGCCGGCCTTCACGTAGGCGGCCTCATCCACCCCCGGGGGGATCCGCTCGCTGAGCAGGCGCAGCAGGAAGGCTTCCTCGCCGGCGGGGGGCGCCTGCAGCAGTTCGGTGAGGGACTGGGTCTGCTCGGCGGTGAGGGGCAGGGCCGGGATCCCGAGCGCGGCACGCTCCTCGGCGGCGGCGCGGTACTCGGCGAGGAAGCTGGCGGCGGGCATCCCGAAACAACGACGTCTGTCCCCATTGTTCTTGGCGGCCCTGCCGGTCGTTGGTGGCGACCGTTGCCAAAAGGTTCACTCCAAACCAGCGCAGGTTCCGGATGACTAGGGTGAGGAGTCGTTCCGTGGCGCCTGTCGAGCCGCCCAGGGTTCATGAAAGCCACCTCCGATCTGCACGTGGTGGAAACCCGGCCGCTGGTGCCCCCCGCGCTGCTGCATCGCGACCTGCCCATCTCCGAGGCCTCCACGGCCACGGTGCAGCAGGCCCGCGAGCGGATCCAGGCAATCCTGCGGGGCGAGGACCGGCGGGTGCTGGTGATCGTGGGGCCCTGCTCGGTGCACGACGTGGCGGCCGCCAAGGAATACGCCGAGGCGATCCGGGAGCTGCATGAGCGGCACCGCGATGCGCTGGAGGTGGTGATGCGGGTGTACTTCGAGAAGCCCCGCACCACCGTGGGCTGGAAGGGGATGATCAACGACCCCCACCTTGATGGCAGCTACGACATCAACACCGGTCTGCGCCGGGCCCGGGGGCTGCTGCTGCACCTGGCCGAGATGGGCCTGCCGGCGGCCACGGAGCTGCTCGATCCGGTGGTGCCCCAGTACATCGCCGACCTGATCAGCTGGACCGCGATCGGCGCCCGCACCACCGAGAGCCAGACCCACCGCGAGATGGCCTCCGGGCTGTCGATGCCAATCGGCTTCAAGAACGGCACCGACGGCAGCGCCACCACCGCCATCCACGCCATGCAGGCCGCTGCGCGGCCCCACCATTTCCTGGGCATCAACCGCGATGGCCAGGCCTCGATCGTGACCACCACCGGCAACCCCGACGGGCACCTGGTGCTGCGGGGCGGCAAGCGGGGCACCAACTTCCACCGCGAGGCGATCGAGGAGGCCGCCGGGATCCTGGTGAAGGAGGGGCTGCTGGCCCGCCTGATGGTGGACTGCAGCCATGGCAACTCCAACAAGGATTACCGCCGCAAGGGGGAGGTGCTGGAGGAGGTGGCCGAGCAGCTGCGCCAGGGTTCCGGCCACGTGATGGGCGTGATGCTGGAGAGCCACCTGGTGGCCGGCAGCCAGAAGATCCCCGAGGATCTCTCCCAGCTCACCTACGGCCAGAGCATCACCGATGCCTGCATCGACCTGGCCACCACCCGCCAGCTGCTCGACCACCTGGCCGAGGCGGTGCAGCAGGCCAGAACCCCTGCGCTGGCGGCCGTTTGAGCCGGGTACGGGAGAAGGAAAGCATGAATTGGCACTCGCCAATTACGAGTGCCAAGATATGACTGAGGCAACGAACTGTTCTGGCTGAACAGAGATCTTCTCCAGCCTGGGTACCTTTTGGTTCCCCTGGTGATTGAGGAGTTCTCCGATGCCCTACCTTCTCCAGTTCTGTGGCCTCAGCGATCCTCTCCAGCTCTTCTATCTCGAGCAGGTGAACGGTCCGGCCTTCGCGGGATTCCGCCCCTTCCGCCTTGATGATCTGCTCGGTTGGGCCCTCGATACCGCCCGCGGCCGCTCCTGGGATCCCGAGCAGATCCAGCGCACCGTGGTGGACGAATGGATGGAGCGGGCCGAGGTGATCCGCCAGTGGCAGCTGCGGCTGCGGGAGGAACCCGCCGACCGCCTGGTGGTGGCGGGCCTGGGCACCCAGCGCGACTGGGAGGCGCGCTGCGAGCAGCTGCTGCAGGCCTGAGCTGCGTTGCGCCGTTACCGCTGGCTCCACTGCCACAGCCAGCCCACCACCAGCGGCACGCTGAGGTTGTCGAGGCCGAGGATGGCCACCTGCTCCAGCAGGCAGGCCACCAGGGTGATGCCCAGCAGCACCAGCCACTGCTCGGCCGAGCTGGGCCAGCCGGCGCCGGGTAGCAGGGTCTGCAGCAGCAGCAGCGCCGTGAGGCTGGCCAGGGCCATCGCGCTGGTGCCGGCCAGGGATTTGCGCTGGCCCCACACCCGCCAGCTGGGCGACGCCAGCGAGGCGCCCACCAGGCCGGCCAGACCGTCGCCCCAGGCCATCACCAGCACCCCCGCCGCCACGGCCGCCGCCTGGGAGGGCCAGTAGAGCCAGAGCAGCACGGTGATGGCGGCGCCATAGGCCACCGTGCCGTAGCTGGCGCGGCCCACATCCTCGATCACCGGCAGTACCCGCAGGCGGTGGTTCAGCGCCGCCAGCAGGGTGATCACGGCGGCGGCCGCCAGGGCGATGCCGCGCTCCAGACCCAGGCCCCAGGCCAGCAGGATCACCGGGCCGCAGCCCACGTGCACCAGCTTGCGGCTCCATTCCCTCTGCTCCGGCCAGCGGCGCCGCAGCGCCAGGGCGGCCAGGGCCAGGAGCGTGAGCCAGAGGGAAATGGCCCCGATCGCCAGCCCTTGGCTGGCTAGCAGGCCGGTGATTCCCCCCTCCACGAACAAGGGCTCAGGCGGCCTGCTGCCCGTAGTTGGTGCGGCTGCTCATCAGGCGCAGCTTCATGATCGCCTTGGTTTCCAGCTGCCGCACCCGTTCGCGCGACACGTTGATCTGGCGGCCGATCTCGGCGAGCGTCTGGGGTTCGCTGCCCTTGAGGCCGAAGCGCATCTGCAGGATGCGGCGCTCCCGTTCATTGAGCTGGGCCAGCCAGGTGCCGAGGTGCTCCTTCTGGAACAGCCGGTCCATCGAATCGATGTGCTCGTTGCTGGCCGGATCGGCGATCAGCTCCCCGAGGGTGCTGCGATCCTCTTCGCCGCGGGCGTGGGCATCGAGGGAGGCGCAGGGGGCGCTCTGGCTCACCAGGTCCTCGAGTTCCTCCGGCTGGATGCCCATGGCATGGGCCAGTTCGAGGCGGTTCGGCTGGCGGCCGAGGCGATGGGAGAGCTCGCGGGAGATGCGGCGCATCCGCGAGAGCTTCTCGCTGATGTGGATCGGCAGGCGGATCGTGCGGGCGCTGTTGTCGATCGCGCGGGTCATGCCCTGGCGGATCCACCAGTAGGCGTAGGTGGAGAACTTGTAGCCCATCGCCGGA
>JBJTWS010000115.1:0-4456 GCA_046081905.1 Synechococcus sp.
ATGCCCGCCGGACCTCTGGCGCCACCCTAGGCAGGGTCACCATCGGCGGCAGGGGCAAGCCCCGCGGCTAAGCTCAACCCCACGGGGCGTGGCGCAGCTTGGTAGCGCGGGTGCTTTGGGAGCACTAGGTCGCAGGTTCGAATCCTGTCGCCCCGATTCCAGTCATTGCAAGGGTTCTCGGGGATTTCGGGAGGCCTTTTTCTTGGGCGAAATTGAGACCGTGTGCAGATCTGTGTGCAGCCCCCTCTAACGGCAAGCGTGCGACACATGCCACACGACACCCACCAGAAGGAAATGGGCCCAGCCGAGCAGGCGCGCCGAAGCAGATGACAGGCCTGGACCTGGACCCAGGATTCCGTCTCGATTGTCATCTCGTGAGTCCAGGACTTCGCCACACATCCTTCGTCAGGCTTTGCTTGCACTTTGAGTCCAGCTCCGATCGTCAAACCACGCTCCAGATCTCCTCCAGCACAGCAGCTTGGGCGAGAAGGGGTGCGGCAATGCCCTCGTAACACGATCGGCTCTAGCCGCTTTGTATCAGGGAGTCGACACGCAAACCAAAGGAAAGCTGAGTTGAACTGCGATGCACTCGCATGGAGAACGCAGCCCTATCGGAGCAGTGGGCAACTACGGCAGAAGCCTGTAGAGCCCTTGGCATCGGCCGGAGCACCCTCCAAAGATTGAAGAGACTTGGCCTGCTTCCAGCAGGCCAGTGCTACTACCGCCGCGGCCTGGGGGTGACCGCCCCATGCTTGTGGAACGTGTCTGAATGCCGCGCGGCCTTACAGCGTCTCAGCGCCGCTGCTCCTGGCGAATTGGAGACCTACCTCCTGCCGAAGAGCCCTGACAACGGGATGGAGAGATGAAACATGTCCCTCCACAACCAGGGCACTCCAGCAGGGGTCGTTTTCCCCCACCCATGGCGATCGCGCAAACAGGAGGCAGAGGTTCTCCGAAAACCAAGTAATCGAGTCAACGCGACAGCAGCATCCGACAAGCGGATGCAGTGGACCGTCAGCAGCCTCATGGCGGAGGAGGTGGCGATATGACCTTGTCCCCTGAACACCGTCGCAAGCTGCGCAAGTCCGCACTGACGGATCAGCAAATCGACTCCTTTGGGTGGTGCAGCCTCCACAACGGTCGGCTCCTGATCCCCTACCTGGCGCCGGACGGTAGCCCGCAGACCTGCCACGACGGCAAGCCCTTCTCCCGGGAGCGCCTCAGCGTTGCGGAGATCGCCGCCAACCCGAAGGGAGGGAAGTACTGTAGCCCCGCGGGCGAAGGTTGCAGGATCTACCACAGCAAACTGGCAATTCTCGCCGGTCGTTATGAGCAGCGCGCCGTTGATCGCTACACCCCGGCACGGATCACGGAAGGGGAGACCAAAACAGAATCCGCCACTGTCCATGATCGTGAACGGGTTACCTTCGGAACTGGCGGGATCAACAGTTGGCAGGATCGCTACGATGGACAATCGAAAGATGAGCCATCTCTGCCTCTGACGGACTGGGATGAGCTGATCCGCGAAGGGCGAGAGATTCGCCTATGTCCTGACAGCGACTTTCGCAAGCCGCAAGTGGCGGCAGGCCTACGGGGGCTAGCGGAGATGGCCCTGAGTAAGGGCGCTCACGTCCTGATCGAAGTACTGCCTCACCATCATGAACGGAACGACGACGAAGGGAGGCCCGTTCGCCTTGGTGTTGACGACTTGATCGCAGAGTACGGGCCCGAACTGTTCCGTCAGATCGCATCCATCGCCCGCAGTCCCTTCAAGATGACAGCGAAGGGTCCGGTCTGGGAGTTTAAGCCTGAGCCGCAGGACACCAATGAACGTTCCGTCTACCTAGTGGGAACGATTGGGAGGGATTGGCGTGCCGATCCCATCGCACCGGACCGCTGGTACCACTGGAACGGCCGCCACTGGGAGGCGGTGATAGGGAACGACCTCGTTATGGCGGAGATCCACGCCTACTTCGATCGACAGGGATGGGTGAACCGGGAGTACAGCACCATGCGGTCGCTGCTGGCTTGCTTCCGGGCAAAGGTGGGGGTGCTCCCGCCGACAGCGACCAGGGGCCTGATCCCGCTGCGGAACGGCTGCCTGCGGATCTCAGATCACGTTCTGGTACCGCACGACAGGGATCATGGCAACCGATCCAGCCTGCCTTTCGATTGGGACCCGCAGGCCAGCGCCGAGCCGATCGTGCAATTCCTCCGGGACACGCTCGCGTCCGAGGCGGACGTGCAAATCGTCCGCGCTTTCGCTCGCGCCATCGTCCACGGCCAGCGGCTTAAGGCCTTCCTCGAGATCACGGGCGCGGGGGACACGGGCAAGTCCCAGGTGGGGAATCTCCTGATCGCCCTGGCCGGAGAGGAAAACAGCGCCTCGATGGATCTGGCCAAGCTCGAATCTGAGAGCTCCCGCTTCGAGTCCCGCAAGCTCGCCGGCAAGCGGCTGGCGCTGTTTAACGAATCCCACCGCTACCACGGTTCCCTTGAGACCTTGAAGGCACTCACGGGTGGGGATCGAATCAGGGCGGAGATCAAAGGATCGAACGCCGACTGCGATTTCGTCTTCCGCGGTGTAGCGGTCTTGATTGGGAACGGGATGGTGCAACCCTCGGATACCTACTCAGCGGTGCTGAATCGCCGGAGGGCGGTGTTTGCGGATCGCGTCGTGAGGCCCGCAGATCAGCGCCCAATGCTCGAGCGCGGTGAAGTCGGCTGGGTCGGGGAGCTGGTGCCACACCTTGCTGGCCTCCTGGTGTGGGCGCTGACGATGGAGGCTGCCGCCGCCCGTGAGGTGCTGGCCCGCAATCACAGGTCCCTAGATCGCATCGAAGCGAACTACCGCGCCCTGCTTGAAACCGATCCGCTCGCCCACTGGGCGGATGAGTTCCTGGTCTGGGATCCCACGGCCACAGGCCAGCGCGCCGCAAGGGTCGGGGGTGCCAACAACGACGCCAACGACTTCTTGTTCCCCAGCTACCGCAAAGTGCTCGCGGATCAGGATCTGCGCCCATTGGGGTCCAAGAGCTTCAAGACAAAGCTGGTCAGCCTCCTGCGCGATGCCCTGGGGCTGGCCCTGCCGGAGGGACCGCCCAGCAGCGGGGCCTACCGCGACAAGTGGCTCGGATCCCTGGTGCCCTGCCTGCGCTTCCGCACCGAGGCCGACAACGCGGCCGGCATCCCTGGCCTGATCCGCTTCGCCCTGCTCGCTCAGTCCTTCCCTGAGCCTGATCCATCTGGAGATGGAAAGGAGATGGCAGAGAGACGGCAGGGAGATGGCAAGAACCCAGACCAGAGACGGGAAGTGGAGGGAGAGATGGGAAATGGAGAAAAGCCCCCTTCAGGGAAAATCGAGCCACGGCTGGATCCGCCCATGGGGGCCCAAAATTCTCCTGTAGGCGGTGAACCGGAATTTGCCGTCTCTGCCATCTCTCCCGTCTCCTGCAAGGGATCTTGCCTCTCCGGTGCCGTCTCTGCCGCCTCCGATCCCCGGATTTCCGTCTCCCGGCAGGGCAGCAGTCCGACACCTGCACCCAACTACGGCCCGCTTGCCCTGGGGACCCCGGTGGAGGTGACAAGTGGGCACGACATCTGGATGAACGGCTGGGTGGTCGATGGCCTGCCCGACAAGGACGGGCCCGGCGCCCTCGTGCCGCTGATCTCAAGCGACGGAAAGAAGCGTAAGCAGACCGTGAGGCGCCGGAACATCCGCACGTGCCAGGAGGCGGCTTGATGGCCGATCACTCACCCGCGCGGAGCCTCAGGCCCTCGCCCTACGGGCCGCTGGGCAGCCCCTGCACCCTTCCGTAGAAGTGGAAAGCCCTTGCCCCGTCCAGGCTTGTGCCTGGCATCCCCAAACGCAGAAACGCTGCGGGGAGACGCAGGACTCCGCTGGCTCAATCATAGAAGGGACAAGTGGAAAGCTAACCACAAGCGACCGCAGAAAAATGGTCAGACGGGCTAACAAGGCTGAACAGCAGTTGAGGATTCAGGAGATCCTCCGAATTCTCATGGCTGGCGGAGGTCGGCAACACTGTTTGCAGTTTGCGCGGCAGGAGTGGAATCTTGGTGAACGACAGACAGACAAGCTGCTAGCGCTTGCCCGCGCTGAGATTGTGAACGACTGGCAGCTTGAACGCGAGCAGGTACTGGCGCAGCTACTCAGCCAGTTGTCAGAGATCCAGCAGACTGCGATCCGGAGGAATCAACTCCAGGTCGCGATTAATGCGATCGAGAAGATGGCTAAGTTGTGCAGGCTTTACGATTGAGACAGGTCTGCCACCTGGCCTTACCCACCTGTCTCGATCCTGACTGACGGACACATCTCATCCGAGACCGTCATGCGACCGCCATCCGCGCAGTTGCGGGGTTCGGGAGCGGTGGCGGCAGATCGATCCGCGTGAACCAGGGCTCCTTCTGTCGTCTGCGCACACCGCGGCTGGGGATG
>JBJTWS010000116.1:0-4815 GCA_046081905.1 Synechococcus sp.
GTTCGGATAGCCGGCGACGCAGCCGTAGCGCTCGATCAGGTTGCTGAGGGCCTGATACGCCCAGTCGGTGGGGCGAACGTCGGAGAACTGGCTGATGCTGGTGACCTGCTCCTGGCCATCCACCGCATCAACCTCAGCGTAGCGATTGACGCCCGCGAGGTTCAGGTCGGCGGCCTGAGCCGCCAGGGGCGACAGCAGGCCCAAGGCCGCCGGCGCCAGCAGCAATTGCTGGAAGAATTTCATCGGGATCCTCACACCAAAATTGAGGGGCCAATCGCGTGGATTGGCGCGTGTATTGTTACAGAATCTTCCCGGCCTTGCCCCCCTGCCGAGGCACATCAGAGCGTGCTCTGGGATACACGACACCCGGACACTCCGCTGTTCCCCACCAAGCGAAAACGGCTCCACTGGGAGAACCCAATGAAGCCGAAATTCGAGGTTGAGGATGGAGAAGTGTGAGAAGCACGGCTGCCGTGCTCTGGAGGATCTCGAAGGGAAACAGCGGGACGGGTGTGAGGAGAAAGTCCCGACGCCAGAGTGAAGCAACTGGCCGATAGGCGGAGGGGATCGTCAGACGATCCCCAATCCCGAATCAGACGACGATCAGAACTTGAAGGTGGTCTTGACCAGACCGCCGAACTGATTGAAGGTGTCGCCGTTGGCCTTCTGGATCTGACCCAGCGGAGCGCTGAGGTAGTAGATGGCGGGGGTCACGGTGATGTTATCGGTCACCTGGAACTTGTACCACCACTCCCAGACGTAGTTGCCGTCGTTGGGGTTGTCACCCAGGGCATCCTTCAGGTCATCGTCATCGCCGAAGCTGGTGATGAAGGTGCCCTGACCCACAGCCATACCGGCCGCGTTGCCCTTGATGAACACGTCCTGCCACTGAAGGCCGACGTACCAGGACTGAGCCTGAACGCCATCGAAGCCGAAGGCGTCATCCTCGGTGTTGTAGCCGGTGATGCCCCAGCCGGTGCTGATGGAGGGGATCCAGCCGGACTCGGAAGGCTGCCAATAGGCACTCAGGCCGATGGAATTGGTGCTGCCAAAGCCGCCGAACTCGCTGGCGCCCACAGCGAAGGGAGTGCCGGCGGGGAAGCCGGCACCATTGGCGTAGGTGTAAGCCACAGCCAGACCCCAGTTCTCATCGGCGTAGCCGACCTGAGCGGTGAAGGTCTGCGAGGAGCCATCGGTACCGATACCACCGATGTTGGGGTTGCCTTCGTTGCCGTTGGCGGCCACGTAGTTGGCGCTGATGCTCCAACCGTTCTTGGCCCACCAGATACCGGCACCGGAGCCCAGGTTCAGGTTGTAGGTGGCGGGGGAGCCGGCGTAGGTGAAGAAGTCGAGGACGGTGTCAGCGGGGTACACGCTGGGCCACATGGCCAGCATGTCGTCCTGACGGACACGGCCACCCACGGTGACGGTGAAGTCGCTACCCAGGGGGAACTGGTAGAAGAGGCGGTTGATGGCCACCAGGTTGTCGGAAGCTTCCGATTCCTGGAAGGCGATTTCCAGGGCGCTCAGGGGGTTGGGGGCTTCCGGCGTGCCACCGATGTAAGTGGTGCCGAGGAAGTTACCGGCCCGCAGACGGGTGCGGAGCAGGTCCTTGCCGGTGAAGCTGGTGTCGAAGTTCAGCTGGACGTCATAGTTGAACGTCGTGGCGCCGAGCTCACTGCGGTAGAAGTCCCGGAGGTCTTCGGCGCTGCCGCCGAAGCTGTTGGCACCCAGAACGAAGGTGGCCTTACCGTTCAGCTTGGTGGTGGTGGAGAACTGGTTGGCCTCCAGCTCACCCACCTTGGCCTCGAGGCCGTCGACGCGGCCCTTGAGCACGGCGAGTTCCTTCTCGAACTCCTTCATCAGGCGCTTGAGCTCGTCGGTCACCTCGGTGATCCGATCGAGGCAGGCGTTCAGCAGGGCCGCCGCTTCATAGCGGGTCATGGCCTGGCCGCCCTTGTAGGTGCCGTTCGGATAGCCGGCGACGCAGCCGTAGCGCTCGATCAGGTTGCTGAGGGCCTGATATGCCCAGTCGGTGGGGCGAACGTCGGAGAACTGGCTGATGCTGGTGACCTGCTCCTGGGAGGCGTACTGGTTCACGCCGTCCAGGTTGAGCTCGTTGGCGCTGGCGGCCACGGGGGCCAGCAGGCCGAGGGCCGCAGGAGCAACAAGCAGTTGCTGGAAGAGTTTCATGGTGTCCTCACACACAAACGGCGCAATGCGCCACCCACAGAGGATGCCAGCGGCTCCCGGAGCCCACCAGCCCGGCTGTGCCACTCCCGCCAATGACCCGCCCCGATCAGCCGAGCCGGCCGCGGGGGCAGGCGCCATAGGGTGAGCCGACCCTGGCAGGGCGGGATGCGCCGATCCGGACTCGCGGTTCCCTGGCTGCCCCTGGCCCTCGGGGCGGTGCTGCGGCTGGTGCAGCTCACCATGCCGGTGCTGGGCGTCCACAGCTGGCGCCAGGCGGACACCGCCGCCATGGCGCGCCACTTCGCCGAGGGCGGCATGGTGCTGTGGCTTCCCCAGATCGACTGGGCCGGCGCCGCGCCGGGTTACGTGGAGAGCGAATTCCCGCTGTTCCCCTACCTGGTGGCGGGGCTCTACCGGCTGTTCGGCGTGCACGAGTGGCTCGCCCGCGGCCTGGCGGTGCTCTGCAGCCTCCTCACCCTCTGGCTGGTGGTGCGGATCGGCAAGCGGCTGCTGGGCGCCGCGGCGGGCTGGTGGGGCGGGCTCTTCTATGCCGTGCTGCCCAGCAGCGTGTACTTCGGCCGCAGCGTGCAGCCCGAACCTCTGCTGCTGCTGCTGGCGGCCCTGAGCTTCGAGCGTCTGCTGGCCTGGCAGGAGCACCGCCGCCGCCGGGATCTGCTGCTCTGCTGGCTCGGCTTCTGTGGCGCCTGCCTTCTGAAGGTGTTTCCCCTGGTGTGGCTCGGCCTGCCGCTGCTGTGGCGCTGGTGGAGCGAAGCGCGACCCACCCGGCGGCCGCAGGCGCTGCTGGGGCCGGCCCTGTTCGCGCTCGCGGCCGTGGCCCTCAGTGCCCTCTGGTACTGGCACGCCTGGCAGCTGGGTCAGGCCAGCGGGCTCAGCTTCGGCTTCTGGGGCGGAGATGCCGACCGCAGCAGCCCGCTCACCCTGCTGGGCTGGCGCTACTGGAGCGAACTGCTGCTGCGCATCAGCCTGCGCAACCTGGCGGTGCTGGGGCTGCCGCTGCTGCTGCTCGGGATCGCGACGGCGCCGCGGCGGAACGGCTCCTCCCTGGTGGTGGGCCTGGCGGCGGTGCTCGGCGCCGGCGCCCTGGTGGCCCGCTCCAGCGCCGTGCACGAGTACTACCAGCTGCCGCTGCTGCTCTTCGCCTGCCCGCTGATGGGCCTGGGCTGGGAGGAGCTGCGCCGCCGCTGGAGCGATACAGCCGGAGCCAGGATCCGCTTCACCCTGCTGGGCCTGCTGCTGGCCACCAGCCTGGTGATCCTCAGCCTCGACTACTGGCGGGTGGAGCGGGTGCAGGAGCGGCAGCTGGCCCCCCTGGCCGCGGCGATCCGGGCCGGCACGCCGCCTGGGGCGAGGATCGTGGCCGTGAGCGGGCCGGATCCCACCCTGCTGAACCTGGCGCGGCGGCAGGGATGGCTGGTGAACCCGGGAAAGGTGAGTCCGAAGGCGATCCGCCGCTGGCGCAAGCAGGGGGCCACCGCCCTGGTGGGCAGCCTGGAAACGATCGAGAGCTTCCGCCCCTTCGCGGAGGGTCCGGAGAAGGAGAAGCTCGTACAGACCCTCTGCAGGCTCCAGCCAGACTCCCCCTGCCCCTGGCCGGAGCACCCCTGGTACGTGGTGCCGCTGGACGACGGCACCGCATCCCCCTCCTCTCCCTCCCCCTGATTCCGGCCCCCGATGGCAACGTCCTCCGCCCCGCCAACCCTCCGGGAGGAGGAAGCCCGCCGGCGCGCCCAGCGGCGGGTATGGATCGCCGCCGGCCTGTTCGCCGTGGTGGGCCTGCTGCTGCAGTGGTGGCGGCTGAGCGTGCTCACCGCCTCCTACGACCAGGGCATCTTTCTGCAGGTGCTCTCGAACGGCTGGCGCGGCCATCCCTTCGAAAGCACCCTCTCCTCGCAGCTCTCCACCAACGTGGTGCATGGCGATGAACTGCCGGCCCTGGGGTATCACCGCCTCGGCCAGCACTTCACGCCCCTGCTGGCCCTCTGGATTCCCCTGGTGGGACTCCTGGGGATGGCGGCCCTCCCCCTGATCCAGGTGGGCCTGATGACGGGAGCCGGGCTGCTGCTGCACAGGCTGGCGCTGCGGCGGCTGGAGCCGGCCCTGGCCGCCCTGATCACCTGCAGCTACTACGCCGCCAACGCGGTGCTCGGACCCACCTGGGGCAACTTCACCGACCTCTGCCAGCTGCCCCTGCTGTTCTTCCTGTTGATCCTGGGGCTGGAGAACCGCTGCCGCTGGCAGATCGTGCTCGGGGGGCTGGCCCTGCCGCTGATCCGGGAGGACACTGGCGTGCTGCTGGTGGGGGTGGCCCTGTGGCTGCTGGTGCGGGAACGGCAGCGCTGGCCGCTCGCCCTGGTCCTCGCCCTCTGGGGCGGCGGCTGGGTGGTGCTGGTCACCAACGGACTGATGCCCCTGTTCAGCGAGGACAGCTCCCGCCGCTTCATGGTGGAGAACTTCGGCCAGTACCTGGGGGAGCGGGAGCAGGCCAGCAGCCTGCAGGTGCTGCTGCTGGTGCTGCGCCAGCCGCTGGTGGTGCTGCGGGAGCTGGTGAGCCCCCCGCTCGACACCCTGCGCTACCTGCTGGCCCAGGGCCTGCCCCTGGCC
>JBJTWS010000117.1:0-28037 GCA_046081905.1 Synechococcus sp.
GCCCCCCGCAAGGGGGGCTTTTTTGTGGTCGTTTCTTGGGCAGGCGTCGATCTCGCCTGTTTTGTTGCTGCTTGGTTGCGGGCTTCCGGGCCGGTGGCCAGCGCGGGCCTGGCCGGTGGCAGCATCGGGCCCAGGCGCAACGGCAGCCAGCAGACGATGAGCGGCAGCGATGGCATCGGCGCCGGCGGCGCCACACCCGGTGGCGGCGAGCCGATCACGGAGGCGGAGGCCCTGCGCCGGCTGCGCCTCACGGACGACCCCTCCGCCCAGTACTACGCCGCCTGGTGGCTGGGGCGGAACCGCAGCCGCCACCCCGAGGCGGTGCCGCTGCTGCAGGAGGCCCTGCGCCAGCGCCGCCCGCGCGACCCCGGTGCCGGGGTGGAGGAGAACGCCGTGGCCCGCAATGCCGCCCGCGCCCTCGGCAAGCTCGGCGAGCCGGCCGCCGCGGCGATCCCCGATCTGCTCGCCACCCTCGAGGACGCGGACCACGGCCTGCGGGAAGCGGCCGCCCGCGCCCTCGGCGACCTGCGGGCGCTCGAAGCGGTGCAGCCCCTCTGCCGGCGCCTGGCCAGCGGCCCGGCCGTGGCCGGGGCGATGCAGCCGGGCACGCCGCGGCTGCAGGAACCCTGCGAGGCCCTGCTGGAGGCCCTCGGGGACATCGGCACCGCCACCCCCGAGGTGCTGGCGGTGATCCGCCCCTTCGTGGAGCACGAACGGCCCCTGATCCGCAGCGCCGCCTGCCGGGCCCTGCTGCAGCTCACGGGGGAAGCCGTCTGGGGGGAGCAGCTGGTGACCCTGCTGCAGCACCCCCAGCTGCAGGTGCGCCGCGCCGCCCTGATGGACCTGGGTGCCGTGGGCTGGCGGCCGGCCCTCGAGCCGATCGCCGCCACCCTGGCGGAGAACAGCCTCAAGCTGATCGCCCTGCGGGGCCTGGTGGAGCAGGGCGGCGACGATGACGCCATGCCCAGCACCGAGGCCGTGCTGGAGGTGATGGATGCGCTGCTCTGAGAGCCTGAATCCCATGACCCATCCCCCTTCCCCTGCGGCAGCCACCGTGGAGCCCTTGGTGCAGGCGGTGCAGCAGGCCGCCACGGCGCTGGAGCTGCTGCAAGCCACCCAGGCGCTGGCCGCCGCGGCCCACCCCGCCGTCGCCCCCTGCCTGGTGGAGGTGCTGGGGTTCAACAACCCCGGCGCCGCCGTGGCCGCGGTGGACGGGCTGATCGCCCTGGGCCCGGCGGCGGTGGAGCCGATCCTCCGGGACCTGGATGGCTACAACTACGGCGCCCGGGCCTGGGCCGTGCGCGCCCTGGCGGGCATCGGCGATGTGCGGGGGCTGGAGGTGCTGGAGGAAGCCCTCGGCCACGACATCGGCCCGAGCGTGCGCCGTGCCGCCGCCCGCGGCCTCGGCCAGCTGCGGCTGGCGGATCTGGAGGCAGACCACCGCTCCGCGGTGACGGAGCGCTGCCTGCGGGCCCTCGAGGCCGGCACCGGCGACGGCGAGTGGGTGGTGCGCTATGCGGTGGTGGTGGGCCTCCACTCCCTGGCCCACTCCCTGGCCCACGGGCCGAAGGGGGAAGCAGAGCGGATCGGGCGGGTGCGGCAGGCCCTGGAGAACCGCAGCCACCCCGACCAGGAGGCGGTGCCGGTGGTGCGGCTGCGGGCCCGCCACGGGCTCACCCAGCTGGAGGCGCTGCATGGCTGAAACCCGCCTGCTGTTTGTGTGTCTCGGCAACATCTGCCGCTCCCCCGCCGCCGAGGGGGTGTTCCTGCACCTGCTGGCCCGCGAGGGACTTGAGGAGCACTTCGTGGTGGATTCGGCCGGAACCGGCGGCTGGCATGTGGGCCGGCCCGCCGATCCGCGCATGCGGGCCGCCGCCCAGCGGCGCGGCATCACCCTGCCCAGCCGCGCCCGCCAGATCGAGCGCGCCGACCTGACCCGCTTCGATCGCATCCTCACCATGGACGAGGACAACCTCCAGGCGGTGCAGGCCCTGGCCCGGGAAGGCGGCGGCAACGCCACAACCCTGGCGGGCGAGCCGATCGCCAGGATCGAGCCGATCACGCGGCACTGCCGCCGATTTCGCGCCCACGAGGTGCCCGACCCCTACTACGGCGGCGAGGCCGGCTTCGAGCAGGTGCTGGATCTGCTCGAGGATGCCTGCGGCGGCCTGCTGGAGCAGCTCCGCCCAGGGAACCGTTGAATTCAGGGGCGCATGGCCGGGGCGGGCCAGGCGTCCTCGGGCACCCGCTGGCGGAACAGATCGATCAGGCGCTGGATCACCGCCTCGATCGGGAGGCCATCGGTGATCAGCTCCACCGCGTCGTCGGCCTGACGCAGGGGCGCCACCGCCCGGCTGGAATCCTGATCATCGCGCTCGCGGATCTGGGTCTCCAGCTCCGCCAGGGGGGGCACCGGGAAGCCGCGCTGCTCCAGGTCGAGGGCCCGGCGGCGGGCCCGCTCCGCCGGGGTGGCGGTGAGGAACACCTTCAGGTCCGCCCCCGGGAACACGGCGGTGCCGATGTCGCGTCCCTCGGCCACCAGTCCGCCCCGCTCGCCGAGGGCCTGCTGCTGGCGGGTGAGCGCCTGCCGCACGCAGGGGTGGGCCGCCACCAGCGACACCTGCCCGGTAACGGCAGGGGAGCGGATCGCCTCGGTCACGTCGTGGCCCTGGATCCGCACCCTCTGGCCCCCCTCCGCCGCCACCTCCAGCTGCAGATCGAGGTTCTCCAGCAGGGGCTCCACGGCCTCGGCATCGGCCGGATCGACCCCCTCCTGCTGCACCCACCAGGTCACGGCCCGGTACATCGCGCCGGTGTCGAGGTAGAGCAGCCACAGCCGCTCGGCGAAGGCACGGGTCACCGTGCTCTTGCCGGCCCCGGCGGGGCCGTCGATGGCAACGATCGGAAGACGGCTCATCAGAAAAGTGTGATCGATCAGGCGGCTGGGGCCGCAGTGCACGGCGGTGGCCAGGAGCGTGAGCCCCTCCGCCCGGGGCAGGGGCGCCAGGCTGTGGGCCCCCACCAGCTCCACATACTCCACATCGAGGCCCGCCTGCTCGAGGGGCTGGCGCACGGCCCGCTCCAGAACGGCGGCCTCGCGCTCACCGCGGCCATGCAGGGCGGCCGCCGCGGCCAGGGCCTGGGGCACCAGGGCCGCCCGCCGCCGCTGGGGCGCATCGAGGTAGCGGTTGCGGGAGCTGAAGGCCAGGCCGTCGGCCTCCCGCACCGTGCTGCAGCCCTCCACCACCACAGGGAGTCCGAGGTCGCGTGCCACGCGGCGCAGGATCACCAGCTGCTGCCAGTCCTTCTCGCCAAGCAGGAGCCGATCCGGTCGGATCAGGCTCAGCAGCCGCACCACCACGGTGGCAACCCCATCGAAGTGGCCCGGCCGGTGACGGCCGCAGAGGCCGGCCTGGAGATCCTGCGGTGGCCGCACCCGCGTGAGCCCCTCCTCCCCCCAGGGGTAGATCTCCTCCACCGACGGCAGGAAGAGGGCATCAGCCCCCGCCTCGGCCGCCAGGGCGGCATCGCGGCCGGGATCGCGGGGATAGCGGGCAAAGTCCTCGCCGGGGCCGAACTGGAGCGGGTTCACGAACACGCTCACCAGCACCGCCGCGGAGCCGCCGCCGGTCCCCTGGGAGGCACGGCGGATCAGCTCCTGGTGGCCCGCATGCAGGGCGCCCATGGTGGGCACGAAGTGGATCGCCTGGCCTGCCCGGCGCCGCTCGCCGCACCAGCGCCGCAGGGCCGCGCGGGTGGGAAGCAGGGGAAGCGGCGCGGAAGACTCCATCAAGGCAGCAGAAAGCCCACCCGCCAGGTTGACGGATGGGCTGAACGGGAACGGACAGGAACTGGAGCGAACGCCCAGCAGTCTCAGCGGAGCACTTCGAGCTTCACCTGGGCAACGCCGCTGGACACCAGGCCTAGATCCTGGGCGGCGCCATGGGCCAGGTCGATCACCCGGTTGCCGTGGAAGGGGCCGCGGTCGTTGATGCGCACCACGGCCGTGCGGCCGTTGTGGATGTTGGTGACGCGCACGCGGGTGCCGAAGGGCAGGGTGCGGTGGGCCGCGGTGAGGGTGCCGGGGCGGAACACCTCGCCACTGGCGGTGCGGTTGCCGAAGAAACCCGGGCCGTACCAGCTGGCCTGGCCGTTGATCACCTGGGCCACCTGCACCGCGGGGGTGGGGGCGCTGGCCAGGGGCAGCACCGGGGCCTGTTGCAGGAGGGAAGGACGTTCGGCCGGGGCCTTGCCTTCCGCTTCGCGGATGGCCACCTGGGTGGCGTTGCGCTGCGACGAAGAGAGGGAGACCGGGCTCACCGCCTCCTCCGGGGCCATGCTCTGGAGAGCACCCTCCAGGGAGAGGGGCATGGAACGGCCTGCTTCCGCCATGGCAGGAAGGATCGTGCCGGCGCCGGAGAGGAGGGCGGTAACGATGCCGAGGGAAATGGTGGATCGCATGACAAGCGAAACCGGCAGCACACAACTGCCGTCACCGGAAAATCCGATGACCCGTTGGCTATGACTTCGACCTCGAGATGGAAGAGATAGAGGAAGAAGTCGCCAGCGCGGTTCCTATCAGAAAAGACGACGAGACGAACTTAACCGCTTCATTCGGGCGTTTCTGTCAGCCACGCACCAGAAACAAGTGATCAGGAAAGGTCATCAATCGCGAAATTCTTGACCCCTACAGACTTTTTCGCCCCTCCGCCAGCTCCTTTTGATCAGCAGGGCCAATCACCTCGATAAGCCGTGCTGATCGGAAATTGTGCCGATCGGCCAGTCGTCCACCCCCGGCGAGGGGGCTGGATGCTCCTTGGAGCGATCGCCGGGCAGGATCAGGGGGCTGAACGACGAGCGGAGACGCACGGCATGGACTACCGCACGGCGGGGGTGGACGTGGTGGCGGGACGGGCCTTCGTGGAGCGCATCCGCAGCAGCGTCGAGGCCACGCGCCGCCCCGAGGTGGTGGGCGGGCTCGGGGGCTTCGGCGGGCTCTGCCGGCTGCCCGCCGGCCTGAAGCGGCCCCTGCTGGTCTCCGGCACCGATGGGGTGGGCACCAAGCTCGAGCTGGCCCAGTCCCATGGGCGCCACCACGACGTGGGCATCGACCTGGTGGCCATGTGCGTCAACGACGTGATCACCAGCGGCGCCGAGCCCCTCTTCTTTCTCGACTACATCGCCACCGGCAAGCTCAGCCCCGGGGCCATGGCCGAGGTGGTGGAGGGCATCGCCGAGGGCTGCCGCCAGAGCGGCTGCGCCCTGCTGGGGGGAGAAACCGCCGAGATGCCGGGCTTCTACGGGCCGGGCCGCTACGACCTGGCCGGCTTCTGTGTGGCCGTGGTGGAGGAGGACGAACTGATCGATGGCCGCTCCGTGGTGGCGGGCGAACGGATCGTGGCCGTGGCCAGCAGCGGCGTGCACAGCAACGGCTTCAGCCTGGTGCGCCGCATCCTCGAGATGAACCACGTCACCGCCGACACCCCACTCCCCGGCGGAGGCCCCCTGATCGAGGCGCTGCTGCGCCCCACCCAGCTCTATGGCGCCCTGGTGCAGGGGCTGCTGCAGCGCCGCCTGCCCCTGCACGGCATGGCCCACATCACCGGCGGCGGGCTGCCGGAGAATCTGCCCCGCTGCCTGCCGGCGGGGCTGCACGCCCGTCTCGACGCCGGCAGCTGGCAACGTCCGGTCCTGTTCCGCTGGCTGCAGGAGGCGGGTTCGGTTCCCGAGGCCGACCTCTGGAACACCTTCAATCTGGGGGTGGGCTTCTGCCTGGTGGTGCCGCCCGAGGCCAGCGCGGCGGTGCTCGAAGCCTGCGGCGCCCTGGGATACGAGGCGTGGCTGCTCGGGGAGGTGCTGGAGGGGGCGGCGCCCGCCGGGGCGCCCCTGGCGGGCCTGCCGGTTTGAAGGGCTCGGGGAAGCCGCGGGCTCGGGAGACGGGGGAATCCGCACCAGGGCCCCCAGCGAAGCTCTGCTTAACCTTCCCCAGCGGCATCCCTGGCCCCGCCGGGGAGCGCCGCTTTGTGAAACCTTGTGGATCAGGAAATGTTCGATACCTCCAAGCGCATCACCCGGCGACGTAGCTCCGCCGGTCCAGTGCCGCCGGTGCGCCCCCAGCGTCCCCGCGATGGCTTCAACGCCCCCCGCACCGGCGGGTTGCGGCCCACCTTCCTGGCCCTGCGGGACCACGGCAAGGTGTACGTGGCCGATCTGCCCCGCCTCTCCGACGGCCAGCTGGCCCATGTGGCCAAGGAGGCCCAGGAGGTGCTCGAAAGCCTCCGCCGCCGCCTGGAGGAACTGGAGGGCCGCGCCGTTCTCACCGAGGCCGAGCAGGACACCCGCATCCGGGCCTCCACTAAGCGGGATGTGACCGAGCGCTTCATCAGCGCCATCCAGGAGGAGCAGGAGCTGCGCCGCAGCAATCCGGCCCTGCGGGCCGCCGCCGGCGAATCCCTGGCCCGGGCCTTCCTGGAGGTGGCCCGCCACCGCCTGCCCGGGGCCACCTTTGATTCCCTGCTGCAGGAAGCCCTGGCCGCCTGCGGCCCCGGCGAGGCCCCCGACGATGCCGAGCCGCGCAACCGTGCGGCCGGGGAGGGCCAGCCGCCGCTGCTGCGCCGCCTGGAGGGGGGCGCCGAGGAGCGTCCCGCCGCCCTGCCGGTGGTGCTCACCCCCGCCCCGGTGACCCTGCCGGCGGCCCTCTGAGTCGGTCGGGCTGCCGCGCAACCCGCGGAGCCGCTCAGGCGCTCTGGAACGGATTGGCGGGCATGCGCACCTCCTGGGCCTGGGCCAGCTGGTCGAGCTCCCGCCGTTCCTCCCCGCTGAGCTGCCAGGCCAGGGAGGCAGCAACCGCCGCCACCTGATCCGGACGCCGCAGCCCCGGGATCGGCAGGGCTCCGTGGGCCCGGCACCAGTTCAGCGCCACCGCCGCCGGCGCCACGCCCCTGGCGGCGGCTATCGCCTGCAGACGCCGCAGCAGCGGTTGCGCCGCCGGCAGCAGCCGTCGTCGCAGGGCCCCGCGGGGTCCCGAAGGCGGCGGCGCTGCCGCTTCATCCTGCAGCGCCAGCAGCCCCAGGGCGAGGGGGCTGTAGGCGATCAGTTCGATCCCCAGATCCCGGCACACGTCCGCCACCCCCCCCGGCGCGATCGGCTCCGGCGCCAGCAGCGAAAGCTGCACCTGCACGCTCCGCAGCGCCACGCCCCGCGCCGCCAGCAGGGCGTGCACACGCCGCAGCCGCTGGGGCCCCATGTTCGACACCCCCAGGGAGCCCACCTCCCCCGCCTCGAGCAGGTCGGCGAGCCCCTGCAGCAGCGGCTCCTCCTGCCAGGGGGCGTAGCGGGCCGTGCTCCAGTGCAGCTGCACCAAATCGAGCTTGCCCTGCAGCCGCCGGCGGGAGGCGGCGAAGGCCCGGTGCAGGCCGCGGCGTCCGAGGCGCCAGGGGAACGGGGCGAGCTTGGTGGCCACCGTGACCCGCTGGCGCTCCAGGGGCGACAGGGCGGCGCAGCACTGGCCCAGCAACTCCTCGCTGCGGCCGTTGTAGCGGCCGGTGCCGTAGGAGTCGGCCGTGTCGAAGAAGGTGAGGCCGCTGGCCAGGGCCCGCTGGAAGGTGGCGGCGATCGCGGGGTCCTGGGTGGGCTCGTAGCCCCAGAGGAAGCGGTTGCCCCAGGCCCAGGTGCCCACGCCGATGCCGGGCCCGGAGGGGGAGGAAAGCACCATCAGCGCGGCCGGGGGAGGAACCGCCATGATCGAACCCGGTCCGCCCCCGCCGCGGAGAGCCCGAGCCCCCCTGCTCCCCCTCGCCGATGTCCCCCAGCCCGAACGGATCCGCTGCGGCGGACATCCCCGCGGCCAGCCCGTCCCAGGGGGACGCGGGCCAGCGGCAGCCGGCAGCGCCGCCGGAGCCGGTGCTCTGCGGCCACTGCGGCCGCACCGCCAGCAACGGCATCAGCTGCCAGGGCTTCTGCGTGGCCGATTCGGGCTACTGAGCCCGCAGCGGCCCCTCACTGGCCGGAGCCGGCGAGCGCTCCTGGGCAGAAGCTCGGTGCCACGATGCAGCACTCCTGGGAGCTGCATCCGGTGCACAAGGCCCTGGCAGCCCTGATCGCCCTCACGCCCCTGCTGGGCGCAGCGGGGGCATGGGCGGCCTCCCCCGGGGCGGGCACCTCCCCAGACGATTTCGGCCGCTGGGAAACCAGCCTGCGCGACTGCCGCTGGGATGTGCGCAGCCCGGGGGGCGCGGCGCCCCCACCGCAGGCGCGGCGCAGCGCCGCGAGGGTGCTGCAGGAAGCCCGGGAACGCCGGCCCGCCAGCCCCACCGCCCGTTCCTCGACCGGCCACCCCTCCGAGACCCCACCCGCCGGGGAGCTGGCGGAACCGGCCCTGCCGCCGCTGCCGGCCCTGCCCTCGCTCCCCGCGGAGCCCACCGCCCCCCTGGCGGGCCCCACCGCCGAGCGGATGGGGGGCATCCGGTTGCGGGGAACCCAGCAGAGCGCTGGCATCCGGCCGAACCGCAGCTGCCAGAGCCTGCAGATCGATCAGCTGATGGAGGGACTGCTGAGCGTGCGGATCATCGGCCGCGGCCGGGGCAGCCGCTTCTCCAGCGAACAGCTGGTGTTCGTGGGATTGCTGGAGCCGGGCAGTGCCACCCTGCAGTGCGCGGCGGGCCGCTGCCGGCTTGGCTGGCCCCTGCGGCTCACGGTGAGCAGCGTGGCCAGCCGCAGTTTCGACACCCAGGGCCTGGTGACGGGGCTGCCCAGCACCCGCCTGGCACGGGGGCGCTGCGATCTGGAGAGGAACCACTTCCTCTGCGAGGCGAGCGACACCGAAGGCAACGGCTGGCGGGTCGAGGGCGACCACTGACCCGGGCAACGCCGGTCGCCCCGGTCGCCTGCTGGGGTGCGTAACGGTTCCTGGCGGAGCCCCTGGCGAGCCCTACAGATTTCCTTTAGGATTGATCCAGCGGAGGACGTGATGCTGCACAACACATCGCTGCTGGCCCTGGCGGGCGTCGTGGGCTTTGCCCTGCTCTCGGTGATGTTCGGCATCTTCACCTGAGCCGAGCTTTCATCGAAGCAGCTGTCCCCCCCCTTCCCCTACGACGGGAGGGTGAGGGGGACGGACAGCTGAAAACCGAGGCCCGGGGAGGCCAGCGGTGGGAACGGAATTCCGGAAGGCGGCACCCAGATTCGAACTGGGGATAAAGGATTTGCAATCCTCTGCCTTACCACTTGGCCATGCCGCCGGGTGGGGAGCCAAACTCCCTGCAGCGGATCGTATCAGCCATGGCATGCCCCCCCGTCTGCTGGTCCTGAGCAACGGCCACGGGGAGGATCTGATCGCCCTGCGCATCCTGGAGGCCCTGCGGCAGCGCCGGCCCGACTGCCAGCTTGTGGTGCTGCCCCTGGTGGGGCTCGGGGGGGCCTACGACCCCGCCCTGGCGGCTGGCTGGCTGGAGCGGGTGGGCCCCCGCCGCAGCCTCCCCAGCGGCGGCTTCAGCAACCAGAGCCTGCGGGGCCTGCTGGGCGACCTGGGGGCCGGCTTGCCCCTGCTCACCCTGCAGCAGTGGCGCTGGGTGCGGCGCTGGGGGCGATCCGGGCTGCCGCTGCTGGCGGTGGGGGATCTGCTGCCGCTGGTGATGGCCTGGGGGTCCGGGGGCCCCTACGGCTTCCTCGGCACCCCCAAGAGCGACGCCACCTGGGCCACGCCACCCCCTCCGGGCTGGGGATCCTGGGGGCCGGCGGACCTCTACCACCGCGCCAAGGGCAGCGAATGGGACCCCTGGGAGTGGGCCCTGATGGGCTGCAGACGCTGCCGCCTGGTGGCGGTGCGCGATCGGCTCACCGCCCGCGGGCTGCGCCGCCAGGGCGTGGCCGCCCTGGCGGCCGGCAATCCGATGATGGATGGCTTCGAAGCCAAGCCCCCGCCGGAATGGCTGTGGCGCTCCCGCCGTCTGCTGCTGCTGCCCGGCAGCCGCATGCCCGAGGCCCTGGGCAACCTGGAGCGGCTGCTCACGGCGGCCCTGGCGCTGCCGCAGGCCCTGGCCGCCGCGGGAGCCCCCCCGGGGGCGGAGGCTCCCCTCCAGTTGCTGCTGGCCTGCGGCAGCCGGCCCTCCCGGGAGGAGCTTCATCCCCTGCTGCAACGCCTGGGCTTCCGCCGTCTGCCGCTGGAGGCTCCGCAGGCGGCGATCGGGGCAGTGGAGCACTGGCGGGCCGGGCCCCTGGTGCTGCTGCCGGGGCCGGGCTGCTTCAGCCGCTGGGCCCCCTGGAGCGAGCTGGGCCTGGCCACCGCCGGTACCGCCACCGAGCAACTGGTGGGGCTTGGGGTGCCGGCCCTGTCGCTGCCGGGGCCTGGCCCGCAGTTCAAGGCCGGGTTCGCGCGGCGCCAGAGCCGCCTGCTGGGGGGGGCGGTGCTGCCCTGCCGCAGCCCGGCGGTGTTGGCGGCCACCGCGGCCCACTGGCTCGCCGATGCCGCCCTGCGGGAGCGGCTCGGGGCGATCGGCCGGCGCCGCATGGGCGGCAGCGGCGGCAGTGCCCGGCTGGCGGCCCTGATCGATCAGCGGCTGCTGGCTTCGCCGGGCGCCGCGGACGGCGGATGATGGCGGCACACAGCTCCGGCCGCATCATGGTTTCCATTCCCGATCGGAACTACAACGCCGCCTGCGGGAAACTGGCCAGCTGCCTGGGGGTGAGCCTCGCCTCGGCCCGCCGCCAGGTGGACGTGCGGGCCGCCCGGGAGGGCATCCGCGACACGGCGGGCAAGATCGCCCTGGCCGTGGCGATGCTGGAGGAGGTGATCGCCAGCGGCGTGAACAACGAGGCCCTGCTCTCCGCCCTGCTGGGGGCGGTGAGCAGCGAGGAGAACTTCCTCGACGAAGACTGACCCCCCCCCGGCGGCCCCTCGCTGGCCGCCTTCAGCGGTTGCCGCCGCTGGAGTGCTCGAACAGCAGGGAAAAGCGCTGACGGTCCAGCTCGGCGAACACCGGCAGGCAGGCGAAGCAGCGCTCCGCCAGCGTCCAGCGCTCCTCCCGCCGCAGCATCCGCTCCAGCTGGTCGCGGGCCGGCAGCAGGTAGCGCACATCGCCGGCTGCATAGGCCAGCTGGGCGTCGCTGAGGTCCTCCACCCGGCCCCAGTCGGAGCTCTGGGCCTGCTTGTCGAGCTCCACCCCCACCAGCTCCTGCACCACGTCCTTGAGGCCGTGTTTCGGGCTGTAGGTGCGGGCCAGGCGGCTGGCCACCTTGGTGCAGAAGATCGGCTGCACCTCGATGTCCAGGTTCTCCGCCAGGGCCGCCACGTCGAAGCGGGCGAAGTGGAACACCTTCTCCACGGCGGGCGATTCCATCAGGGCCTTCAGCCGCGGCGCCTCGCTCTGACCGCGGGCCAGGCGGATGCAGCAGACGTTGTCGTGGTCGTCGCAGAGCTGCACCAGGCAGAGCCGATCGCGGCCGTGGATCAGGCCCATCGCTTCGGTGTCCACCGCCAGGGCGCGAGCACCGGCGTAGAGCTGCTGCCATTCGGCATCGAGATCCCCGTCGAACACCGCGAAGCGGGCGGGGGCGGAGCCGGGGGTGGGGGCCATGGCGCGGGAGGTCACTACCCCCATCGTGGAGGAGCGCCCCTGGGGAATCCATTCCTTCGCCGCTGCGTCCACAATGGAGACCCCCTCTCCGCGTCCGCCCGGCGGCGCGCCGACCCGCACCGCCATGCCCACCCTGGGTTCCACCCTCCTGCTCACCCTGCTGCTGGCCATCGGGCTGGTGTTCTTCCTGCGGGCCGCCAGCAAGGACCGCACCACCGTGGTGGAGGTGCACTCCCCCCGCCCGCCGGTGGAGGTGCTGGAGGGCCTCAGCGCCTGGCTCACGGCCCGCGGCTGGCGGGCCACCGAAGGCGATCCCGAGCGCCAGGTGCTCTGCTTCCGCGGCCAGGTGGGCTCCAGCCTGCCTCTGGCGGTGCTGCTCTCGCTGCTCGGTGGCGTGGGGGCCGCCTGCCTGGGCCTGGTGCTGCGCCAGCTGCTGCCGGTGCTCGGCTGGTGGCCGCTGCTGCTGGCCCTTCTGGGCCCTGCGGCAGGAGCCCTCTACCGGCGGCGGGCGGAGCGCTCCGAGAGCGTGGAGCTGCGCCTGATGGAGCCGGCCCCCAGCGGGGGCAGCACCCTGCGGCTGCGGGCCCATCGCGATGAACTGATCGCCCTGGAGGTGGAGCTGGGTCCGCAGCTGCAGCTCGCCAGCGATGGTGCCCTGCTCAGCTCCCCGATCTGAGCGAACCCTTCCGGATCCCTCCCCTGCCATTCCTTCCATGCGGGTTCAGCACCTCCCCCTGCTCGCAGCCCTGCTGCTCGCTCCCCTGCTGAGCGCCGCCGAGGCCCGCACCCCCTTCCTCCCCCTCAGCGATCCGCTCACGGGCCCCCGCTCCCGGCTGGCCAAGGACTGGCAGGGCACCCGGCCACTGCCGGCCGCCACCCCGATCCTGGTGCTGGCGGGCCACGCCGATTCCCAGGCGATGGACGGCTCCGGCACCAGCGGCGCCGCCGTGGACCTCGGCGGCGCCGCCCCGATGGATCCCACCATGCGGGACGAGCTCTACTGGAACCTGCTCACCGCCCGGGCGGTGGTGGCGCTGGGCCGCCAGCGGGGCCTCGACATCCGCGGCTATGAACCGCCCCTGCGCACCATTCCCGACGCCGACGACCCCCGCACCAACTGGAGCGTGGGCCGCCAGCACGTGGCCCGGGGCGGCTACGCCCTGGAGATCCACTACGACGCCTACGGTCCCGACGGGGTGGGCTCGGGTCTGATTCCGCCCCTGCAGCCCCCGGGCCGCTCCCGCCTCGACGAAAGCCTGGCCGCGGCCTTCGGGCCCTATCCACTCGGCTACCGCGGCGGCCTGGGGGCGCCGCGGCGGGGGATCGCCATCCTCGAGATCGGCAAGCTGGAGGGCCCCCTGGAGGAGGCCCTGCGGGATCCCCGGCGCCAGGAGGCCACGATCCAGGCGATCGCCACCCGGGTGGTGGAGGCGATCGCCACCGGTCTGGGCGAAACCCCGGGCCCGTTCAGCCCACCGCCTGGTGCGGTTGGCAGCGCTCCACCAGCGCAGGATCCTCCAGCCAGTTCTGGGGCCTGGTGAACACCTCGGTGAGCAGCGCCTCGCGGCTGCCGGCCTCGGGGGCATAGCCGTACTCCCAGCGCACCAGCGGCGGCAGCGACATCAGGATCGACTCGGTGCGGCCGTTGGTCTGCAGGCCGAAGATCGTGCCCCGGTCGAACACCAGGTTGAACTCCACGTAGCGGCCGCGGCGGTAGAGCTGGAAGTCGCGCTCCCGCTCGCCGTAGGGGGTGTGCTGGCGCTTCTCGGCGATCGGCACGTAGCTCGGCAGGAAGGCGTTGCCGCAGGCCGTGGCCAGGGCGAAGAGCTGCTCCCAGTTCTGGGAGATCGGCCCCACGGCCTGGGACGCCGCCGCCGACGGGCCCTTCGGATCCTGGCCCTTGTAGAGAACGCCGGCGGGGTCCTGGTAGTCGTAGAAGATGCCGCCCACGCCGCGGGTTTCGCCCCGGTGACGCAGGAAGAAGTACTCGTCGCACCAGGGCTTGAACACCGTGTAGTAAGCCGGATGCACCGAATCGCAGGCCCCCTTGAGGGTGCGGTGGAAGTGCTGGGCGTCCTCCAGGAAGGGGTAGTAGGGGGTGAGGTCGGCGCCGCCGCCGAACCACCACACCGGGCCGGCCTCGAAGTAGCGGTAGTTGAGGTGAACGGTGGGGATGTAGGGGTTGCGCGGGTGCAGCACCATCGAGGTGCCGGTGGCGAACCAGCGCTGCCCCTCGGCCTCGGGGCGCTGGCTGAGGATCGAGGGGGGCAGCTGATCCCCCTCCACCTCCGAGAAGTTCACCCCGCCCTGCTCGAACACCCGGCCGCCCTTCATCACCCGCGAGCGGCCGCCGCCGCCTTCGGGCCGCTCCCAGCTCTCCTCCTGGAAGCGACCCTCGCCATCGAGCTGCTCCAGGCCGGCGCAGATCGAATCCTGCAGCCCCATCAGCAGGGCCTTGGCACGGGCGCGGGAGTCGGCGGGGGGCATCTCCATGGAGGCGGGCACCGCAGGGGCACGGAAGGTGGCTTCACCATTCCAGCCCGCCGCCCCCCCAGACAAGGCTTCGAGAGCGTCTGTCACGGGTGGGCGGCCGGCGCTCTCCCTAGGATCCAGCCACCCTTTCCCCGCCGGCATGGCCACTTCGGATCAGGCACACGCCGCCCTCCAACCCCTGCAGGACTCCGGCAGCGGCCGCAGCCTGCTGGAACTGGAGTGGATCCAGCAGGTGCGGGTGCAGGGAAGCCGCGCCGTGTTCCGACTCGCCCTGCCGGGCTATGCCAACCCCCAGCGCGACCGGATCGTGGCGGAGTCCCGGGCGGCCCTCCTGGCCGTCGACGGCATTGATGACGTTCAGATCGAGCTGGCGCAGCCCAGCCCCCAGGGCGCCCCGATCGGCGCGGCGGGCCATGGGCCCTCCCAGCTGCCCGAGAGGCAGCCGATTCCCGGGGTGCGGCAGGTGATCGCCGTGAGCAGCGGCAAGGGGGGCGTGGGCAAGAGCACCGTGGCCGTGAACCTGGCCTGCGCCCTGGCCCGCCGCGGCCTGCGGGTGGGCCTGCTCGACGCCGATATCTACGGCCCCAATGCCCCCACCATGCTGGGGGTGGCCGACCGCACCCCCGAGGTGCGCGGCAGCGGCGACAGCCAGATCCTGGTGCCGATCGAGTGCTGCGGCATCGCCATGGTGTCGATGGGGCTGCTGATCCAGGAGAACCAGCCGGTGATCTGGCGGGGCCCGATGCTGAACGGCATCATCCGCCAGTTTCTGTACCAGGCCGACTGGGGCGAACGGGACGTGCTGGTGGTGGACCTGCCCCCCGGCACCGGCGACGCCCAGCTGAGCCTCGCCCAGGCAGTGCCCATGGCGGGGGTGGTCATCGTCACCACGCCGCAGCAGGTGTCGCTGCAGGATGCCCGCCGCGGCCTGGCGATGTTCCTGCAGATGGGCGTGACCGTGCTCGGGGTGGTGGAGAACATGAGCACCTTCATCCCGCCCGATGCCCCGGAGAAGCGCTACGCGATCTTCGGCAGCGGCGGCGGCCAGAGGCTGGCGGAGGAAGCCGGCGTGCCCCTGCTGGCGGAGCTGCCCCTGGAACTGGGGGTGCGCGAGGGGGGCGACAGCGGCCTGCCGGTGGTGCTGAGCGCCCCCGACTCGGCCACGGCCCAGGCCTTCCTGGCCCTGGCCGAACGGATGCGGCTGCTCATCCCGGCGGTGGCCTGAGCCATGGCCGCTGCCCTGGCCCGCTCCGGTGCGGCGGGCCGCCGCGGACTGTTCTCGAAGCGGCGGGGCATCCGCCGCCGCCCCCTGCAGGACGTGGACCTGATCCTCTGGGGTGTGCCGCTGGGGATGACCTTCGTGTCGGGGATCCTGATCGCCAGCACCCAGCGGGAAGCGCCCTACGCCGAGTGGTACCAGCACTGGATCACGGCGGCGGTGGGCATGGCCCTGGCGCTGCTGCTGGCCCGGGTGCCGCTGAAACGCCTGCAGGGGCTGCAATGGCCGATCTATGGTCTCACGGTGGCCAGCCTGATCGCCGTGCGGGTGATCGGCACCTCCGCCCTCGGGGCCCAGAGCTGGATCAACATCGGCGGCTTCTACGTGCAGCCCTCCGAGTTCGCCAAGCTGGCGGCGATCCTCCTGCTGGCCGGGGTGCTGGCCCGCTACCCGGTGGAGCGCCCGGTGGATCTGGTGCGGCCGGCCGCGGTGATCGGCCTGCCCTGGGTGCTGGTGTTCATCCAGCCCGACCTCGGCACCTCGCTGGTGTTCGCAGCGGTGCTGCTCACGATGCTCTTCTGGGCCGGCATGCCCCTGGCCTGGGTGGTGCTTCTGCTCTCGCCCCTGTTCACGGCCATCCTGTCGGGCACGCTGCCGTGGGCCCTGGCGGGCTGGATCCCGCTGATGGGCTGGATCGCCTGGCGCTCCCTCCCCTGGAAGCAGATCGCCCTGGCGGTGGCGCTGGCGGTGCAGGGGCTGTTCGCCTTCGCCACCCCCTGGCTCTGGAGCCACGGCCTCAAGCCCCACCAGCGCGACCGGCTGGTAATGTTCCTTGATCCCTCCAAGGACCCCCTCGGCGGGGGCTACCACCTGCTCCAGAGCAAGGTGGGGATCGGCTCCGGCGGCCTCTGGGGGCTGGGGCTGCTGCACGGCAACCTCACCAAGCTGCGCTTCATCCCGGAGCAGCACACCGATTTCGTCTTCAGCGCCCTGGGGGAGGAAACCGGCTTCATCGGCTCGATTCTGGTGGTGGGCGGCTTCGCGCTGCTGATGTGGCGGCTGCTGCAGATCGCCGGCAAGGCGGGAAGCGACTTCGAATCGCTGGTGGTTGTGGGGGTGGGCGCGATGCTGATGTTCCAGGTGGTGGTGAACATCAACATGACCATCGGCCTCGGACCGATCACCGGCATCCCGCTGCCATGGCTCAGCTACGGCCGCTTCGCCATGCTCGTGAACTTCCTGGCCCTGGGCCTCTGCGCCTCGGTGAACCGCCAGAACCGCGCCAACCGCAGCCGCTGGTGAACCCCTCCCGCACCAGCCTGGCGGCCCTGCGGCAGGTCCTGGCGGCCGGGGTGCCCGCGGGCCGCGGCGATGAGGACGCGGTGCGGCGCCAATGGTGGGCCGCCCTGGCCACCCTGCAGGAGGACTTCCTCCTGCCCCTGCGCCCCCTGCGGGGCCTCTGGCTCGCCGCTCCCCTGCCGGCGCTGTACGAGCCGGAGCTGCTGCGGGATCTGCGCGGCTGGGTGTGGGCCCCGGCCAACCTGGAGCACCTGCAGGGGCCGCCGCTCGAGCGGCTGCTGCCCGGCGCCGCCGGAGCGGGGGAGGAGGCTGCCCGGCTCACCGGCTTCGAGCAGCTGCCGCTGGAGCCCGACGACGGCAGCGACCCGCTGCTGCTGCTGATCACCCCCTCCCTGCAGGTGGCCCTCTGCCTCGACGGCCCGTCCCGGGGGCGGCGCCTGGTGGTGCGCTTCGATCCGCCGGGCCTCTCGGCCGCCCTCACCCTGCTGGATGAGCGGCTGCAGCGGCAGCGGCCGGAGGCGGCCCAGGCCCTGCGGCACTGCCTGCAGGAGCTGGGGCCCCTGCACAACGATGCCGAGGTGGCGCTGCGCTTCTGGCCCCGCCTGGCGGAGCGACTGGCGGCCATCGCCCCGAGCCTCACGCTTCAGCCCCTGGTGCATGGCGGCAGCCGCGGCGAGACCCCGAAGGCGGTGAGCAGCGAGCTGGCCCTGCTGGAGGCGCTCACCCACGAGGTGCGCACCCCCCTCGCCACGATCCGCACCCTGATCCGCTCCCTGCTGCGGCGCAGCGACCTCTCGGCCGTGGTGCGGCAGCGGCTGGAGCAGATCGACGGGGAGTGCAACGAGCAGATCGACCGCTTCGGCCTGATCTTCCACGCCGCCGAGCTGCAGCGCCAGCCGGACAGCGACGAGGAGGGGGAGGAGGGCGGCCGCGAGCGCGACCGGCTGGCCCGCACCGATCTCAGCGCCCTGTTGCAGCAGCTCGAGCCGCTCTGGCAGCGGCAGCTGGAGCGGCGGGGGCTCCATTTCGAACTGAGCCTGGCCGAGGATCTGCCGCCGGTGCTGAGCGACCCCAGCCGGCTGGAGACGATGCTCGGCGGCCTGGTGGACCGCTTCAGCCGCGGCCTCGGCAGCGGCAGCCGCGTGCGGCTGAGCCTGCGGCCGGCGGGCAACCGGCTCAAGCTGCAGCTCGGCAGCGCCGGCGCCCGGGCGCCCCAGGCCGAAGGCAACCAGCGGGTGGGGCCGGTGCTGAGCTGGGACCCCGAAACCGGCAGCCTGCAGCTCAGCCGTCAGGCCACCCAGCGCCTCTTCCGCCGGCTGGGGGGGCGGGTGGCGGAGCGCTCCGGCAGCGACATCACGGTGTTTTTCCCGATCTGCTGAAGGGTTTGTTGACGGGTGTGAAGAGTGCTGCGCCCCTGGCGGAACGGCCAAAATCACGGTGCTAGTTTCCGCCTGAAACGGTCTGCCGACTCCCCAACCAGGAACAGCTATGACAGCAACGGCGCTGAGCGGTCAACTCCCGAAGTACATCGGCAGCACCGGCGGCCTCCTCAACTCCGCCGAGACGGAAGAGAAATACGCCATCACCTGGACCAGCAGCAAGGTTCAGGCGTTTGAGCTCCCCACCGGTGGTGCCGCGCAGATGAATGAGGGCGAGAACATCATGTATTTCGCCCGCAAGGAGCAGTGCCTCGCCCTGGGCACCCAGCTGCGCACCAAATTCAAGCCCCGGATCGAGGATTACAAGATCTACCGCATCTATCCCGGCGGTGACACCGAATACCTCCATCCCAAGGATGGCGTGTTCCCCGAGAAGGTGAACGAAGGTCGCGCCATGGTGGGCCACAATCCCCGCCGCATCGGCGACAACCCCAATCCCTCCGCCCTCAAGTTCAGCGGCAAGAGCACCTTCGACGCCTGAGCCGTGCCCTCCTGAGCCGATCCGGCCAAGACCTATAACAGCGGGGCCAGGCGCCCCGTTTTTTTTGCCCGCCTGCAGCTGCGATGGTCGATTCCGAGCGCCCGAGCGAGCGCCCCGCCAGCCTGGGGGGAGACAACCTCCACGGCGGCTGGTTCGATGACGCCTTCCAGGCCGCCGTGGCCGCCGGCCAGACCTTCCTGCCCCTCTGGAAGCGGTGGCCCGCCGACCTGGAAACGCCCCTCACCACCTGGCTGAAGGTGGGGGCCTCAAGCGACCACGGGGTGCTGCTCGAATCCGTGGAGGGCGGCGAGCGCCTCGGCCGCTGGAGCTTTGTGGTGAGCGATCCCCTCTGGACCCTCACGGTGCGGGGGGAGCAGGGGGAGCGCCGCTGGCGCGATGGCCGGCAGGAGGACCTGAACGGCAATCCCTTCGATCAGCTACGCCACTGCCTGGCGCCGATCCGGCCGGGGCCGGTGCCGGGGCTGCCGCCGGTGGGGCAGCTGTTCGGCTTCTGGGGCTATGAGCTGATCCGCTGGATCGAGCCCAGCGTGCCGGTCCATCCCAGGGCTCCGGAGGCGCCGCCCGATGGCTGCTGGATGCTGGCCGACACGCTGCTGGTGTTCGACCAGGTGAAGCGCCAGATCACCGCCGTGGCCTACGCCGACCTCAGCGGCGGGACCGATCCGCAGGAGGCCTGGGACCAGGCCCGCGCCCGGATCGAGGCCCTGGAGGCCCGCATGGCGGCTCCCCTGCCGGCCGGGGTCACCCCCCTGGCCTGGAACGATCGCGCCGTGCTGGCGGAGCCCCCCGCCAGCAACCGCAGCCAGGGGGAATTCGAGGACGCCGTGCGGCAGGCCCGCGAGCACATCGCCGCCGGGGATGTGTTCCAGCTGGTGCTCAGCCAGCGGCTCGAGACCCGCATCGACCGGGATCCATTCGACCTCTACCGCAGCCTGCGAATGGTCAATCCCTCGCCCTACATGGCCTTCTTCAACTTCGGCGGCTGGTACCTGATCGGCTCCAGCCCCGAGGTGATGGTGAAGGCCGAACCCAGCGGCGATGGCAGCGGTTCCATCCGGGCCTCCCTGCGGCCGATCGCCGGCACCCGCCCCCGCGGCCGCGACGAAGCCGAGGACCAGGCCCTGGAGAGCGAGCTGCTCGCCGATCCGAAGGAGCGGGCCGAACACGTGATGCTGGTGGATCTCGGCCGCAACGACCTCGGCCGCGTCTGCCGGCCCGGCAGCGTGCACGTCACCGATCTGATGGTGATCGAGCGCTACTCGCACGTGATGCACATCGTCAGCCAGGTGGAGGGCCTGCTCGCCGCCGGCTGCGATGTGTGGGATCTGCTGATGGCCTCCTTCCCGGCGGGCACCGTGAGCGGAGCCCCGAAGATCCGGGCCATGCAGCTGATCCATGCCCTCGAACCCGACGCCCGCGGGCCCTACTCCGGCGTCTACGGGGCGGTGGACCTGGCCGGGGCGCTGAACACCGCGATCACGATCCGCACCATGGTGGTGCTGCCGGCCGCAGGCGGGAACGGCTGGCGGGTGCAGGTGCAGGCCGGCGCCGGGCTGGTGGCCGATTCCCAGCCGGAGGCGGAATTCCAGGAAACCCTGAACAAGGCCCGCGGCATGCTCCAGGCCCTGGCCTGCCTCCAGACCCCCCCGGCACCCGCCGGCGGCGCAGGTACCCGGGCATGAGTCACATCCTGCTGCCCAAGGGCTTCGAGGTGGAGCTGTTCACCGGCCGTCCGGACGGCACCGTGGTGGGCTGCTCCGCCGAGGTGGCCAGCACCTTCTCGGACTTCGTGACCGAGCCCGACCGGCGCAACCTCGAGTACACCACTCCCCCCGAGGCCAGCTACGGGCAGCAGCGGCGGCTGTTGCTCGAGCCGCGCCGGCGGCTGCGGCCCTGGCTGCGGGAACGGCAGCTCACCCTGCTGCCGGGCAGCACCCTCAGCCTGGGCGACAGCAGCCACTTCGAGCGCTCCGACCCCCAAAACCCTTACCACGGCTACATCGAGGCCACCTACGGCACCCGGGTGGTGACCGCCAGCGTGCACATCAACCTCGGCTACAGCACGATGCCGGAGCTGTTCGCCGGCCTGCGGCTGATGCGCTGTGAGGCGGCGCTGCTGCTGGCCCTGAGCGCCAGCTCCCCCTTCCTCGATGGCCACGCCACCGGCGCCCACTCCCAGCGCTGGCTGCAGTTCCCCCTCACCCCCCCCACGGTGCCCCTGTTCACCGACCACGCCGATTACGTGCGCTGGATGGAGGAGCAGCTGGCGGCGGGCAGCATGCAGAACGTGCGCCACCTCTGGACCTCGGTGCGCCCCAACGGCGACCAGCGGCCCCATCAGCTCAACCGGATCGAGATCCGCATCTGCGATCTGATCGCCGATCCGGATGTGCTGCTGGCGGTGACGGCCTTCGCCGAACTGCGGCTGCAGCAGCTGCTGCGGCACCCGGACGCCCACGATCCCCTGCGGGCCAGCGTTCTCACGGCCGCCGCCCTGGCGGAGCTGGCCGATGCCAACGACCGCGCCGCCGCCCGCCTGAGCCTGGCGGCGACCCTCCGCCACTGGCGCACGGGTGAGCCGATCGAGGCCGCCGCCTGGATCCGCCAGGACATGGAGGAGCTGGCCCCCCTCGCCGAGGAGCTGGGCCTGACCGGCGTGCTGGCGCCCCTGCGGGCGGTGCTGCAGGAGGGGAACCAGGCGATGCGCTGGCTGCGGCGCCACCGGGAGGGCGAATCGATCGCGGCGATCGTCGCCGCCGACGCCCGGGCCATGGAGGACTGGGAAGAGCGGGCATCGGAGCCCGACGCGACAGACGAGCGCGCCCCTTTGGGATGATCATGACCCGTTCCGCCCTGCCCCCCATCCCGATGCGGGAGTCGATTGCCGCCCTCGCCGATCCCTCCCCCCGGGTGAGCCAGCTGCTGGAGGAGCGGATGGAGCTGGTGGAGGAGCTCTGGGAAACGGTGCTCCGCAGCGAATGCCCACCGGAGCAGGCCGAACGGCTGCTGCGGCTGAAGCGGTTCAGCAGCAGCGACGCCCACGACGGTGTGGTGGCCGGAGCGGGCCCCTCGGCCGACACCGAAGCGATCATTCAGCTGATCCGGGAGATGGATCTGGCCGAGGCGATTGCAGCGGCGCGGGCGTTCTCCCTCTATTTCCAGCTGGTGAACATCCTCGAGCAGCACATCGAGGAAGACAGCTATCTCGAGAGCCTGCGGGTGCAGCCGGAGCAGCCGGGCACCGATCCCTTCCTGCCGCCCCTCGCCAGCCAGACCCTGCCGGCCACCTTCCGGCAGCTGTTCGAGCGGCTGCGCCAGCTGAACGTGCCGCCGGCCCAGCTGGAGAACCTGCTGCGGGAACTCGACATCCGCCTGGTGTTCACGGCCCATCCCACCGAGATCGTCCGCCACACGGTGCGCCACAAGCAGCGGCGCGTGGCGGCTCTGATCCAGCAGCTGCAGCGCAGCCGCACCATCAGCGCCGAGGACCAGGACAGTCTGCTGCTGCAGCTGGAGGAGGAGATCCGGCTCTGGTGGCGCACCGACGAACTGCACCAGTTCAAGCCCTCGGTGCTGGATGAGGTGGATTACGCCCTGCACTACTTCCAGCAGGTGCTCTTCGATGCCATGCCGCAGCTCAGGCAACGGCTGCGCAGCGCCCTGGCCGCCAGCTACCCGGATGTGGTGCCGCCCCGGGATGCCTTCTGCAGCTTCGGCTCCTGGGTGGGCGCCGACCGCGACGGCAACCCCTCGGTGACGCCCGAGATCACCTGGCGCACCGCCTGCTATCAGCGCCAGCTGATGCTGGAGCGCTACATCCACTCGGTGTCGCAGCTGCGCGATCAGCTGAGCATCTCGATGCAGTGGAGCCAGGTGAGCCCGGCCCTGCTGGAATCCCTGGAGATGGACCGGCTCCGCTTTCCGGAGATCTATGAGGAGCGGGCGGCCCGCTACCGGCTCGAGCCCTACCGCCTCAAGCTCAGCTACACCCTGGAGCGGCTGCAGCTCACCCACCAGCGCAACCAGCAGCTGGCCGAAGCCGGCTGGGAATCCCCCTGCGACGGCCACAGCGGCCTGCCGTCGCTCACCTCCGGCTCCGGCAGCGGCGTGGGCAACCTCAATCCCGCCCCCCCTCCGGAGCTGCACTACGGCTCGGTGGAGGAGTTCCGCGCCGATCTGGAGCTGATCCGCGACAGCCTCGAGAGCACGGGCCTGAGCTGCGAGCCGATCGAGTCGCTGCTTAGCCAGGTGCACATCTTCGCCTTCTGCCTGGCCAGCCTCGACATCCGCCAGGAGAGCACCCGCCACAGCGACGCCCTCGACGAGATCAGCCGCTACCTGCAGCTGCCGCGTCCCTACGGCGAGATGGACGAGGAGGAGCGGGTGTGCTGGCTGCTGGCCGAACTGCGCACCCGCCGGCCCCTGGTGCCGTCGGCGGTGCGCTGGAGCGAGGCCACCCAGGAGACCGTGGCGGTGTTCCGCATGCTGCAGCGGCTGCAGCTGGAGTTCGGCTCCCGCATCTGCCGCACCTACGTGATCTCGATGAGCCACACGGTGTCGGATCTGCTGGAGGTGCTGCTGCTGGCCAAGGAGGCCGGCCTGGTGGACCCCCTGGTGCCCCACACCAGCCTGATGGTGGTGCCCCTGTTCGAGACGGTGGAAGACCTGCAGCGGGCACCGGCGGTGATGGAGCGCCTGTTCCAGGAGCCCTTCTACCGCAGCCTGATCGGCGGCACCGGCGACGACGGCAGCCAGCCCCTGCAGGAGGTGATGCTGGGCTATTCCGACAGCAACAAGGACTCCGGCTTCCTCTCCAGCAACTGGGAGATCCACAAGGCCCAGATCGCCCTGGAGAAGCTGGCCGGCCAGCACGGCGTGGCTCTGCGGCTGTTCCACGGCCGCGGCGGCTCGGTGGGCCGCGGCGGCGGGCCCGCCTACCAGGCGATCCTGGCCCAGCCCAGCGGCACCCTCAAGGGGCGGATCAAGATCACCGAGCAGGGGGAGGTGCTCGCCTCGAAGTACTCCCTGCCGGAGCTGGCCCTCTACAACCTCGAGACGGTCACCACCGCGGTGCTGCAGAACAGCCTGGTGAGCGCCCCGGTGGACAACACGCCCAGCTGGAACGAGCTCATGGCCCGGCTGGCGGCCCGCTC
The DNA here is from genome assembly GCA_046081905.1 of Synechococcus sp. Classification (GTDB taxonomy): domain Bacteria; phylum Cyanobacteriota; class Cyanobacteriia; order PCC-6307; family Cyanobiaceae; genus CBW1002. The sequence continues at coordinate 23,679 of JBJTWS010000117.1, forward strand.
CCGCGACCACTACCGCGCCCTGGTGCACGACAACCCCGACCTGGTGGCCTTCTTCCAGCAGGTGACGCCGATCGAGGAGATCAGCAAGCTGCAGATCTCCAGCCGGCCGGCCCGCCGCAAGAGCGGCGCCAAGGACCTCTCCAGCCTGCGGGCGATCCCCTGGGTGTTCGGATGGACCCAGAGCCGCTTTCTGCTGCCGAGCTGGTTCGGGGTGGGCGCGGCCCTGGAGGAGGAGCTGCAGCGGGATCCCGGCCAGATGGAACTGCTGCGGCTGCTGCACCAGCGCTGGCCCTTCTTCCGCATGCTGATCTCCAAGGTGGAGATGACCCTCTCCAAGGTGGACATCGATCTGGCCCACCACTACGTGCAGGCCCTGGGCCGGGAGGAGAACCGCGAGGCATTCGAGCGGATCTTCGCCACGATCGCGGCCGAGTTCCACCGCACCCGCGACCTGGTGCTGCGGATCAGCGGCCAGGAGCGCCTGCTCGATACGGATCCGGCCCTGCAGCTCTCGGTGGATCTGCGCAACAGCACGATCGTACCCCTGGGCTACCTGCAGGTGGCCCTGCTGCGGCGGCTGCGCGACCAGAACCGCCAGCCCCCCATGAGCGAGGCGAGCGCCCCCAGCGACGACGGCCGCACCTACAGCCGCAGCGAACTGCTGCGGGGCGCCCTGCTCACCATCAACGGCATCGCCGCCGGCATGCGCAACACCGGCTGACCGTGCTGGAGTCCCTGTTGATCCCCTTCCGCAGCCAACCCGCCACGCCACGGCTCCGGGAGGGATACCGCCTGATCGTCGACCCCCAGCCCTCCCCCGAGGAAGCCAACCGGCTGCTGCGGGTCTGCGGCGAGTCCCCCCGCAGCGACGAGCGCTGGCAGCGGGCCATCGCCTGCAGCGGCTGGCACCTGGGCATCCGAACGCCGGAGGGGCTACTGGTGGGCTTCGTGCGCTCCACCAGCGACCAGGCGCTCAACGCCAACCTCTGGGACCTGCTGGTGGATCCGGCCGATCCCGATCCGAACGAGATCCTGGCGGTGCTGCTGCACACGGCCCTAGGCCGCCTGCGGCGGGAGCTGGCGGGATGCAGCATCTCGGTGTCGGCGCCGCCGGAGGCGATCCAGCACCTCGAGGCGCTCGGCTTCGTGGTGGATCCCGGCGGCATCCGGGCCATGGGCCTCACCCTGCGCCCGGCGCCGCCCTGAGCCCCATCCAGGGCGTCAAAAAAAATCGCCCTGCCGTTCCGGTCGGCAGGGCGGGGAAGAAAACGAGCATGGAGGGACTCGAACCCCCGACACTCAGAACCGGAATCTGATGCTCTATCCAACTGAGCTACATGCCCCTGGGACGGCGGACCCATCCCGGCACCGGAGAACCCGGTGGGAAGGGCGCAGCGGCCGGGGAAGCCGCGGTGGAAACCCCTGGAGAGACTGAGCCCCAGAGGAGCCTGCCCGTCAGGCGGAACCTACGCTGCCGACAGGTTTACTTTAGCCGCTCACCGCACCCGAGCCATCCGGCTGCATCGCCTGGAACTGCGCCAGTTCCGCAACTTCGAGCACCTGTGCCTGCCCTTCACCGCCCCCCGGCTCCTGGTGGTGGGTCCCAACGGCGAGGGCAAATCAAACCTGCTCGAGGCGGTGGAGCTGCTCTGCAGCCTGCGCTCCCACCGCAGCGGCAACGACGGCGATCTGATCCGCCACGGCCAGGCGACCAGCCTGCTGCAGCTGGAAGACACGGACGGCGACTCTCTGCAGCTGGAGCTTCGCCGCCGGGGCGGGCGCCAGGCCCGCCGCAACGGCAAGGTGCTGGAGCGCCAGCAGGACCTGCCGGGGCGGCTGCGCTGCGTGACCTTCAGCGCCCTCGACCTCGAACTGGTGCGGGGCGAGCCGGCCCTCCGCCGCCAGTGGCTCGATCGCGTGGTGCTGCAGCTCGAGCCGGTCTACGGCGAACTGCTCAGCCGCTACGGCCGGCTGCTGCGCCAGCGCAGCCAGCTGCTGCGCCGCGGCCTGGCCGGTGGCGAGCAGGGAGCCCTGCTGGAGGCCTTTGATCTGCAGATGGCGGCCATCGGGGTGCGCCTGCACCGGCGCCGCTGGCGGGCCCTGCGGCGCCTCGACCCCCTGGCGGCCACCTGGCAGGAGCGCCTCAGCGGCGGCCGCGACCGGCTGCGCCTGCGCTACCGGCCCGGCACGGCCCTGGAGGGGGAGGAGGCGGAGGTGCCCTGGCGGGAGGCGATGGTGGCCCAGCTGCGGCAGCAGCGCCAGGAGGAACTGCGGCTGGGGTTCTGCACGGTGGGGCCCCAGCGGGATGAGATCGAGCTGCTGCTCGGGGAGCAGGCGGCGCGGCGCTACGGCTCGGCCGGCCAGCAGCGCACCCTGGTGCTGGCCCTGAAGCTGGCGGAACTCACCCTGGTGGAGGAGGTGGTGGGCAGCCCGCCGCTGCTGCTGCTCGACGACGTGCTGGCGGAACTGGATCCCCAGCGGCAGGAGTGGCTGCTCGAGGCGGTGGGCGAAGGGCACCAGTGCCTGGTGAGCGCCACCCATGTGGGGGGCTTCGGCGGCGGCTGGCGCCAGGCCGCCCAGCTGGTGGGCATGCGGGCCGGGCAACTGGAGGTTCCGTGACTTGCAGCACCACAGCTGGGGTTTCGGGACGTATGGTGGTGAACTGTTTGCCTGGATTCGATGAACCAGAGCCTGCCCTGCCTCCACCCCAACCCGGGATGGGACGGTGCTAAGTCCACCACCTCCGCCACCGGCCTCACAGCCGCAGCGGCTCTCACCACAGACACGGTGGGAAAACACTGCATCCTTGAGCTGTACGACTGCGATCCAGCCCGGCTCAACGACGAAGCCTTTCTCAGGAACACCATCACGACCGCAGCGAAGCGTGCCGGTGCCACCCTGCTCAACCTGATCACCCACCACTTCGAGCCCCAGGGCGTCACCGGGCTTGCCCTGCTGGCGGAATCCCATATCTCGATCCACACCTGGCCCGAGTCCGGCTATGCCGCGGTGGACGTGTTCACCTGCGGCGACCACACCATGCCGGAGCGTGCCTGCCAGGTGCTCTGCGAGGAACTGGAGGCGGGCCGCCACAAGCTCACCAGCTTCCGCCGCGAAACCCCCGATGCCATCGCCGGGGCGGAACGGGAGCCGGTGCTGCTGGCGGCCTGACGCCGCCGGCTGGCTCCCAGCGGAGTCAACCAGCCCTTCCCACGATCCACGGCACCCCACAGGGGTGCCTTTTTCATGGCTGTGCCCGTGGGTGGGAAGCGTTGCTGGCTTCAGCTGCGCAGGGAGCGGTTCAACTTGCCGCTCACCAGACCCTCCAGATCCAGGCTCACCGCCGTGAAGCCCAGGGCCCGCAGGGCCTCCACCAACTGCTCCCGAAACCCGACCTCCCCGGTCTCCGTCGGGGTCGCCCCGAGGCGGGCCAGAAACTCCGGCAGGGCGGGGCCCTCGAGTTCGATCCGGGCGGTTTCCCCCTGGCTGCGTACCCGCAGATCCCGCAGCCCCCGCTCCCGCATCCAGGCCTCCGCCGCCGCCACCCGCTGCAACCGGGTGGCGGTGATCGGCTCGCCGTAGGGGAAACGCGAGGCCAGGCAGGGCTGGGCCGGCTTGTCCCACCAGGGAAAGCCCAGGGCCCGGGACAGCTGGCGCACCGCCGCCTTGTCGATGCCGAGATCGGCCAGGGGCGAGCACACCCCGAATTCGCGGGCGGCCTCGATGCCGGGGCGGTGGTCGCCGAGGTCATCGAGGTTCACCCCATCCAGCACGGGGATGCCGCCGGCCGCAGCGGCGACCGGCGCCAGCAGGGTATGCAGCTCCCGCTTGCAGGCATAGCAGCGCCGCTCCGGGTTGGCGGCATAGGCGGGATCCTGCAATTCCGCCGTGGGGATCTCCCGCTGGCGCAGCCCCAGCCAGGCGGCCTGCAGCCGGGCCTCCTGGCGAAGATGGGGCGCCAGCGCCGGCGACACCCCGGTGATCGCCAGGGCCGCCGCACCCCGTTGCTCCACGGCCAGGGCAGCCACCAGGGCGCTGTCGACGCCACCCGAATAGGCCACCACCACCTGGTCGAGGGCCGCCAGCTGCTGACGCAGCGCCGCCAGGGGCGCGGCGAGCGACGGCGGCAACGGTTCCAGCAGGGAGAAGCGCATCAGGCGAACTGGATCAGGCCCCGATCCTGGCAACTCCCAACCGGGAAGCGCCGGTAACATCGCCCCATGAGCAGCACGCAGACGCCGCAGCGGGGCACGGGCCGGGGCATCGGCATTCGCACGGCAGCGGGCAGCGACGAGCGGGCCCATGGCCAACTTCACGTCTATGACGGGGATGGCAAGGGCAAGAGCCAGGCCGCCCTCG
>JBJTWS010000118.1:0-12180 GCA_046081905.1 Synechococcus sp.
CAACAGCGGCGCCAAGCGCATCCAGTGCATCCGCGTGCTGGGCACCAACCGTCGCTACGCCCACGTGGGCGACGTGATCGTGGCCGCCGTCAAGGACGCCATGCCCAACATGGGCGTGAAGAAGTCGGATGTGGTCAAGGCCGTGGTGGTGCGCACCCGCGCCACCCTGCGCCGCGAGACCGGCAACTCGATCCGCTTCGACGACAACGCCGCCGTGATCCTGGGGAACGACAACAACCCCAAGGGCACCCGCGTGTTCGGGCCCGTGGCCCGCGAACTGCGGGAGCGCAACTTCACCAAGATCGTGTCCCTCGCCCCGGAGGTGATCTGAGATGGCCACTGCCACCCCGAAAGCCAAGGCCCAGGTGCGCACCAAGATGCGCATCAAGAAGGGCGACACCGTGCAGGTGATCAGCGGCAAGGACAAGGGCAAGACCGGTGAGGTCCTGCGCATCCTTCCCTACGAGAACCGCGTGGTGGTGCAGGGCATCAACCTGCGCACCCGCCACGTGAAACCCACCCAGGAAGGCGAGAGCGGTCGCATCGTGACCGAAGAAGCTTCCCTGCACGCCTCCAACGTGATGCTCTACTCCGCGGCCCAGAAGGTGGCCAGCCGGGTCGAGATCGTGGTGGACAAGGACGGCACCAAGAAGCGCCGCCTCAAGAAGACCGGCGAGTTCCTCGACTGATCTGTCGCCTCGGTCCGCCGCAGACTCCCGGGTTCTGGGCGACCGCTACAGCCTCTCCTCCATTTTCCGCTCCATTTCCCCGCTCCCTTCCGCCTTCTGACCCCGACCAGAAGCGCACTCCCCTCCCCCCGTCATGTCACTCAAACAGCGCTACCGGGAGACGATCCAGCCCAAGCTGCTCAAGGATCTGAACCTGTCGAACATCCACGAAGTCCCCAAACTGGTGAAGATCACCGTCAACCGGGGTCTCGGGGAAGCCGCCCAGAACGCCAAGGCCCTGGAGGCCTCGATCGCGGAACTGGCCACGATCACCGGCCAGAAAGTGGTGGTGACCCGTGCCAAGAAGGCCATCGCCGGCTTCAAGATCCGCCAGGGCATGCCGATCGGTGTGGCCGTCACCCTGCGGGGCGAGCGGATGTACGCCTTCCTGGAGCGCCTGGTGCACCTCGCCCTGCCGCGCATCCGCGACTTCCGCGGCGTGAGCCCCAAGAGCTTTGACGGCCGGGGCAACTACACCCTCGGGATCCGGGAACAGATCATCTTCCCCGAGATTTCCTTCGACAAGATCGACGCCATCCGGGGCATGGACGTCACGATCGTGACCACCGCCCGTAACGACGAAGAGGGCCGGGCCCTCCTCCGCGAGATGGGGATGCCGTTCCGCAGCAACTGAGCCCTCTTCCGGACACGACCATGGCCAACCACGACCCGATTTCCGACATGCTCACCCGCATTCGCAATGCGAGTGAGAAGCGTCACCAGACCACCAAAGTTCCCGCCTCCCGCATGGCCCGCAGCATCGCCAAGGTGCTGCAGCAGGAAGGTTTCATCGCCGAGATCTCCGAAGAGGGTGAGGGCGTGCAGACCAACCTCGTGCTCGAGCTGAAGTACAGCGGCAAGCACCGCCAGCCCACCATCCGCTCGGTGCAGCGGGTGAGCAAGCCCGGCCTGCGCATCTACAAGAACACCCGTCAGCTGCCCAAGGTGCTGGGCGGCCTCGGAGTGGCCATCATCTCCACCTCCAAGGGTGTGATGAGCGACCGTGACGCCCGCAAGCAGGGCGTGGGCGGCGAAGTGCTCTGCTACGTCTACTGATCCGGGAGGTCGATTCATGTCACGTATTGGTAAAGCCCCCATCCCCATCCCCGACAAGGTGGCCGTGAGCCTCGATGGCCTCACGGTGACCGTGAAGGGACCGAAGGGGGAACTCAGCCGCACCCTGCCCGATGGCGTCACCATCTCCCAGGACGGCAACACCCTGCAGGTGAACCCCGCCAACGAGAGCCGCCGCGCCCGCGAGCGCCACGGCCTCAGCCGCACCCTGGTGGCCAACATGGTCGAAGGGGTGAGCCAGGGTTTCACCCGCAAGCTCGAGATCGTCGGCGTGGGCTACCGCGCCGCCGTGCAGGGCAAGAAGCTGGTGGTGAGCGCCGGCTACAGCCACCAGGTGCAGGTGGTGCCCCCCGAGGGCGTCACCTTCGCCGTGGAGGGCAACACCACCGTGCTGGTCTCCGGGGCCGACAAGGAAGTGGTGGGCAACGAAGCCGCCAAGGTGCGCGCCATCCGTCCGCCCGAGCCCTACAAGGGCAAGGGCATCAAGTACGAGGGCGAGCGCATCCTGCGCAAGGCCGGCAAGACCGGCAAGAAATGAGGTCTGCCTGAGCGTCGTTACCCTGTACTGCCATGTCCACCCTTTCCCGCAAGCAGCAGACCCAGAAGCGTCACAGCCGCCTGCGTCGCACCCTCAGTGGCACCGCCGAGCGTCCGCGCCTGGCCGTGTTCCGCTCCAACAATCACATCTACGCCCAGGTCATCGACGACACCGCCCAGAACACCCTCTGTGCGGCTTCGACCCTCGACAAGGACCTGCGCACCAGCCTCAGCACCAGCGGCACCTGCGACGCCTCCGTCGCCGTGGGCAAGCTGGTGGCCCAGCGGGCCCTTGCCAAGGGCATCCAGCAGGTGGTCTTCGATCGCGGCGGCAACCTGTACCACGGCCGGGTCAAGGCCCTGGCTGACGCCGCCCGGGAAGCGGGCCTTCAGTTCTGATCCCTGCTCTCACCATGACCGAAACCAACGACCAGATTCAGTCCACCGATATCCCGGGCGCCGCTGACGTTCCCGCCGCGGCCGAAGGCCAGCAGGAGCGCCGCGGCGGCCGGGGCGAGGGCAGGGGCGACCGCAAGGGCGGCCGTGGCCGCGACAACCGCCGGGGCCAGGAGCGTGACTCCGAATGGCAGGAGCGGGTGGTGCAGATCCGCCGCGTCTCCAAGACCGTGAAAGGCGGCAAGAAGATGAGCTTCCGCGCCATCGTCGTGGTCGGCAACGAGCGCGGCCAGGTGGGCGTGGGCGTGGGCAAGGCCGGCGATGTGATCGGTGCCGTGCGCAAGGGCGTGGCCGATGGCAAGAAGCACCTCGTGAAGGTGCCCCTCACCCGCCACAGCTCCATCCCCACCCTCAGCAACTGCCGCGACGGTGCCGCCAGCGTGCTGATCCGCCCCGCTGCCCCCGGTACCGGGGTGATCGCGGGCGGTTCGATCCGCACGGTGCTGGAGCTCGCCGGCATCAAGAACGTGCTGGCCAAGCGGCTGGGGTCCAAGACCCCGCTCAACAACGCCCGCGCCGCGATGGTGGCCCTGCAGGCGCTGCGCACCCACAAGGAGACCGCCAAGGAGCGGGGCATCTCCCTCGAGCAGATCTACTCCTGAGGCCTCCCATGTCGCTCAATCTCCAGTCCCTCAAGCCCCAGACGGGGGCCCGTCGCCGCAAGCTCCGCAAGGGCCGCGGCATCGCCGCCGGCCAGGGCGCCAGCTGCGGTTTCGGTATGCGGGGTCAGAAGTCCCGCTCGGGTCGTCCGACCCGGCCGGGCTTCGAGGGGGGCCAGATGCCCCTCTACCGCCGGGTGCCCAAGCTCAAGCACTTCGAGCTGATCAACCCCACGGAGTACACCGTGCTCAACGTGGGCCGACTCGCCGAGCTGCCCGCCGGCAGCACCGTCGACCGCGATTCCCTGATCGAGGCCTGCATCCTCACCAGCCCGAAGCATCCCCTCAAGATCCTCGGCAGCGGCGAGCTCTCCGTGAAGCTCACCGTGCAGGCGGCAGCCTTCACCGCCAGCGCCCGCCAGAAGATCGAGGCCGCCGGCGGCACCTGCGAGGTGGTCGCCTGACCGCCGCCGCAGGCCCCCCTTAGGGTCAGAGCCGTCCGTCGAGCCTCCAGGCCCGGCGGGCGGCTCTTTGCTTGTCCGGCGTCACGGCCCCCGCCGTGCGCGGGAACCCCGGGGCCACGCCCCCTCCCTTCCTTCATCCCCTCCTCGCCATGCTCGTCAGCCGGGGCCGCAACCCCAGTGCCGGAGAGATCCTCAGCCAGTTGGTGCAGGCCAAGGGCCTGCGGGACCGGGTGCTGATCACCCTCGGCCTGCTCCTGCTCGTGCGCCTGGGGATCTACATCCCCGTGCCTGGCATCGACCGGGTCGCCTTCCAGGACTTCCTGCAGCGGGGCGGCCAGCTGATCGGTTTCCTCGACATCTTCACCGGGGGCGGCCTCTCGACCCTGGGGGTGTTCGCCCTCGGGATCCTGCCCTTCATCAACGCCTCGATCATCCTGCAGCTGCTCACGGCGGCGCTGCCGCAGCTTGAGGATCTGCAGAAGAACGAAGGCGAGGCGGGTCGGCGCAAGATCGCCCAGATCACCCGCTACGTGGCCCTGGGCTGGGGCATCCTGCAGAGCACGGTGTTCGCCCTGATCCTGCGGCAGTACGCGCTGCCGGGCATCAGCGAGCCGGTGTTCGTGATCCAGACCTCCCTGGCCCTGGTGACGGGCTCGATGGTGGTGATGTGGATCAGCGAGGTGATCACCGAGCGGGGCATCGGCCAGGGAGCATCCCTGGTGATCTTCGTGAACATCGTGGCCACCCTGCCGCGGGCGCTGGGCTCCACGATCGAGCTGGCCCAGAGCGGCGACCGCTCCACCGTGGGCGGCATCGTGGTGCTGGTGCTGGTGTTCCTGGTCACGATCGTGGGGATCATCTTCGTGCAGGAGGGCAGCCGCCGCATCCCGATCGTGAGCGCCAAGCGCCAGGTGGGCGGGGCCAATCTGCTGGCGGCCCGGCAGAGCTACCTGCCCCTGAAGCTCAATGCCGGCGGGGTGATGCCGATCATCTTCGCCTCGGCGGTGGTGTTCCTGCCGCTCACGATCGCCAACGTGACCCGCAGTCCCTGGCTGATCCGGGTGGCCAGCTACCTCAACCCCAACAGCAGCACCCCGTGGCTCTATGCGCTGCTGTTCTTCGCCCTGATCTGCGGCTTCTCCTTCTTCTACGCCTCGCTCACGGTCAACCCGATCGACATCGCCAGCAACCTCAAGCGCAGCGGGGTGGCGATCCCCGGGGTGCGCCCCGGTTCCGCCACGGCGGTGTATCTGAGTGGTGTGCAGAACCGGCTCACCCTGCTGGGGGGCCTCTTCCTCGGCGCGGTGGCGATCATCCCCTCGGCCGTGGAGGGCGCCACCCAGGTGCGCACCTTCCAGGGTCTGGGTGCCACCTCCCTGCTGATCCTGGTGGGCGTGGCGATCGACACGGCCAAACAGGTGCAGACCTACGTGATCTCCCAGCGCTACGAGGGCATGGTGCGGCAGTAGATGCCGCCGCCGGGCCCCGGAACCGTTTTCCCGCTCCCGGGCGCCATCGGCGCCACGGGGTCGCCTTCTCCCTGCCAACCCAGCCATGAAGCAACGTCTCCTCTTCCTCGGCCCCCCCGGAGCCGGCAAGGGCACCCAAGCCCAGCAACTGGCCGAGCGGCGCGGCCTGCTGCATCTCTCCACCGGGGATCTGCTCCGGGCCGAGGTGGCGGCGGGCACCGACCTGGGCCAGGAAGCCGAGGCCGTGATGGCCCGCGGCGAGCTGGTGAGCGATGCCCTGGTGCTGGCGATCGTGCGCGGCCGGCTGGAGAGCCACGGCGGCGGCTGGCTGCTGGATGGCTTCCCCCGCAAGGTGACCCAGGCCGATGCCCTAGCCGTGCTGCTGGAGGAGCTGGGGCAGCAGATCGAGCTGGTGGTGCTGATGGAGCTCGACGACGACGTGCTGCTGCAGCGGTTGCTCTCCCGCGGCCGGGCCGACGACAACGAGACGGTGATCCGCCACCGGCTGGAGGTGTACCGCGAGCAGACCGCACCGCTGATCGCCTACTACCGCGAGCGCAACCTGCTCCAGCCCGTGGAGGCCAGCGGCAGCGTCGAGACCATTGCCGAGCGGATCGAAGCTCTGCTGGGTTGACCTGTGTGATAGGGTGGCGGTTTGCAAATTCGGAGAGCCCACCACCCATGAAGGTGCGTGCCTCAGTCAAGAAGATGTGCGACAAGTGCCGGGTGATTCGTCGCCACGGCCGGGTGATGGTGATCTGCGCCAACCCCAAGCACAAGCAGCGCCAGGGATGAGCCCCGCGGCTCAGCCCCATGCCCTGATCCGTTCCGCCCCTTGACGGAACCCATTCCTTCCTCCCCCGACCCGGCCGACGCGGCCTTCTGCCGCCGGAATCCGGGTTTTCTGCCCATCTGAACGTTTCCTCCGTGGCTCGGATTGCCGGTGTCGATATCCCTCGCGACAAGAGGGTCGAGATTGCTCTCACCTACGTCTATGGGGTCGGGCTGACCCGGGCCCAGCAGATCCTGGCCAAGACCGGCGTCGATCCCGACACCCGCGTCAAGGATCTCAGCGATGCCGACGTGCAGAAACTGCGCGCCGCCGCCGAGGGCTACACCCTCGAAGGTGACCTGCGCCGCCAGGAGGGCATGGCCCTCAAGCGCCTGCAGGACATCGGCTGCCTCCGGGGTCGCCGCCACCGCGCCGGCCTGCCGGTACGGGGCCAGCGCACCCGCACCAATGCGCGCACCCGCCGCGGCGCCCGCAAGACCGTGGCCGGCAAGAAGAAGTAAGGCCCCGCCAGGTCGCATCGACCTGGTTTCCCCCTTCCCCGGCGATCCCGCTCTGCCGCCCCCTCCCGCTACCGGCCCTGGCCGTGGCGGACCTGCGAACCCGACCTCCCCTGGGAGGTACCCGGTTGTCCAGGACGGGCGTCACCAGAGCGCCGCCCCCTCCAGTCCCCCGATCACCTCCCTGCCTTCGCAGGGCCTTTCCCATGGCCAAGCCAGCCAAGAAATCCGGCGCCAAGAAGACGAAGCGCAATGTCCCCAACGGGGTGGCGCACATCCAGAGCACCTTCAACAAAACGATCGTCTCGATCACCGACACCGCCGGAGAGGTGATCTCCTGGTCGTCGGCCGGGGCCAGCGGCTTCAAGGGCGCCCGCAAGGGAACCCCCTTCGCCGCCCAGACGGCCGCCGAAGCCGCCGCCCGCCGTGCCCTCGAGCAGGGCATGCGGCAGATCGAAGTGCTGGTGCGCGGTCCTGGATCCGGCCGTGAAACGGCGATCCGTGCCCTGCAGGTGGCCGGCCTGGAGATCACCCTGATCCGCGACGTGACTCCCCTGCCCCACAACGGTTGCCGTCGTCCCAAGCGTCGCCGCGTCTGATCCGTCGTTAGCCCTGCCGCCCCCGGCGACCGTTCCCTCTCCCGACTCCTCAGACCGTGCTCCACTACCAGATCGATCGGATCGAGCATCAGATCGCTGACGACCGTTCCCAGACGGGCGTGTTCCTGATCGGCCCGTTGGATCGGGGTCAGGCCACCACCCTGGGGAACGCCCTGCGCCGGGTGCTGATCGGCAGCCTCGAGGGCAGCGCCATCACCGCGGTGCGCATCTCCGGCGTGAACCACGAGTACGCCACCGTGCCGGGCGTCCGCGAGGACGTGCTCGACATCCTGCTGAACTGCAAGGAGATCCCGCTCAACAGCCGCAGCCGCGAACTGGAGATCGGGCGCCTGGTGGTGAACGGTCCCGCCACCGTGACCGCCTCCGACCTGCAGTTCTCCTCCCAGGTGCAGGTGATCGATGGCCAACGGCCCATCGCCACCGTGGCCGAAGGCCACAGCCTTGAACTCGAGGTGCATGTGGAGCGGGGCGTGGGCTACCGGCCCGTGGATCGCCACAGCGAGGAGACCAGCGCCATCGATCTGCTGCAGATCGATGCGGTGTTCATGCCCGTGAAGCGGGTGAACTACACGGTCGACGAGACCGCCGTGGGCGAGGGCGGCTCCGCCCGCGAGCGCCTGCGGATCGAGATCGAGACCAACGGCAGCATCACCCCCGACGACGCCATCGCCCAGGCGGCCAACCAGCTGATCGCCCTCTTCCAGCCCCTGGCCAGCCTCACCATGGCCGAGGAGCCCGGTCTCGAGCCGGTGCCCTCCGCCGAGGCCCAGATCCCGCTCGAGGAGCTCAACCTCTCGGTGCGGGCCTACAACTGCCTCAAGCGGGCGCAGGTCAACTCCGTGTCCGACCTGATGGGCTTCAGCTACGAGGATCTGCTGGAGATCAAGAACTTCGGCTCCAAGTCCGCCGACGAGGTGATCGAAGCCCTGGAGCGCATCGGCATCTCCCTGCCCCAGAGCCGCACCACCGCCTGAGCCGCTGCCTGAGCCGCGGTATTCCCCGTTCCGTTTCCGTCCGAGCTTTCCCGCCATGAGACACCAGTGCCGAGTGCCCCAGCTGGGCCGCCCCGCCGACCAGCGCAAGGCGATGCTGCGCGGCCTCACCACCCAGCTGATCCGCGAAGGTCGCGTCACCACCACCAAGGCCCGGGCCAAGGCCCTGCGTGACGAAGCCGAGCGCATGATCAGCCTGGCCAAGGAAGGCAGCCTCGCCGCCCGCCGCCGCGCGATCGGCTACATCTACGACAAGCAGCTGGTGCACGCCCTCTTCGAGAAGGCCCAGGATCGTTACGGCGACCGCAACGGCGGCTATACCCGCATCATCCGCACCGTGCCCCGCCGCGGCGACAACGCCGAGATGGCGATCATCGAACTGGTCTGAACCCGGCGCCCTCCGGGGCATCAGGCTTCAGAACTTCTCTGCCGCGGGGGCCCTTCGGGTCTCCGCGGTTTTTTCCTGCCTTGATCCATTCCCCCCTCCCCGCGGATCGAGCGGAGCGGCCGCCCACGCGCCGGTTGGCCCTCTGCCTCCAGTACGACGGCTCGGCCTACTGCGGCTGGCAGCGGCAGCCGCGCCACCCCAGCGTGCAGGAGACCCTGGAGGCGGCCATTGCCGCCCTCGATCCACGCGGATCCGGGCGGGTGCAGGCCGCCGGCCGCACCGACACCGGCGTGCATGCCGCCGGCCAGGTGGTGCACTTCGATGCGGCCGGACCGATCCCGGCGGCCCGCTGGCCCAAGGCCCTGAACGGACGCCTGCCGGCCTCGATCCGGGTCACCGCGGCGGCCCCAGTGCCCCCGAACTGGCACGCCTGCTTCAGCGCCACCTACCGCCGTTACCGCTACACCATCCTCAACACCCGCACGCCGAACCTGTTTCTGGCGCCCTGGAGCTGGCATCGCTACCGCCGCCGCCTCGATGAACGGGCCATGGCCGAAGCCCTGCAAAGCATGCTCGGCGAACACGATTTCAGCGCCTTCCAGCGGGCCGGCAGCCGCCGTGCCCACGCCCGCACCACCCTGCAGGAGGTGCGCGTGGAGCGCCAGGGGGACCTGGTGGTGGTGGAACTGCAGGCCAGCGGCTTCCTCTACGGCATGGTGCGCCTGGTGATGGGCCAGCTGGTGGCGGTGGGGGAAGGCCAGCTGGAGCCGGCCGCCTTCGAGCGGCGCTGGCGCCTGCGGGAGCGATCGGCGGTGAAGGAGGCGGCACCGCCCCAGGGCCTCTGCCTGCTGCGGGTGGGCTACCCCGAGGAGGTGTTCCCGAAGAGCGGATGGTACGATAGTCAACCGCGGTTTACGTTGGCGATCCCGGACTCGCCCTGAACCCGCCGCCGCATCGTACGCAGGTCCGATCGGCCCGGGAACTGGGCAAAGCCGCAGGCCATCACCACGCTCCGTTCCCCTCTGCAGCGGATTCCTCCGCCCTGCCCAACCGCCCCTGCCGGGGCCGTGCGGGCGGCGCGGTAGGTTCACCGTTGCCCTGTCCTGCCCCATCCGCCGCGATGGGCCCACCCCATCCGGCCTGCCGGTGCGATGAACAAGACACCCCTTCCTTCCACCGATTCCCTCGACCGCCAGTGGTACGTGGTGGACGCCGAGAATCAGACCCTCGGCCGTCTCGCCAGTGAAGTGGCCCAGGTGCTGCGAGGCAAGAACAAGCCCTCCTACACCCCCCACCTCGACACCGGCGATTTCGTGATCGTCATCAATGCCGAGAAGGTGAAGGTGAGCGGCAACAAGCCCACCCAGAAGCTGTACCGCCGCCACTCCGGCCGCCCCGGTGGCATGAAGACCGAGACCTTCGCCCACCTGCAGGGACGGATTCCCGAGCGCATCGTGGAGAAGGCCATCAAGGGCATGCTTCCCCACAACGCCCTCGGCCGTCAGCTGTTCCGCAAGCTGAAGGTGTACAGGGTGCCGAGCATCCCCACGCCGCCCAGCAGCCCCAGGCCCTCGCCCTCGACCCCGCCACCTCCGCCCAATGAGCAACTCCGTCGTCTACTGGGGAACCGGTCGCCGCAAGACCGCCGTTGCCCGGGTCCGCATCGTGCCCGGCAGCGGCAGCGTCACCATCAACGGTCGCCCCGGCGATAACTACCTCAACTACAACCCCGTCTACCTGGCGGCCGTGAAGGCCCCCCTGCAGACCCTGGGGCTCGAGTGCGACTACGACATCCTCGTGAACGTGCGCGGCGGGGGCCTCACCGGCCAGGCCGATGCCATCAAGCAGGGTGCCGCCCGGGCCCTGTGCGACCTGTCGCCCGACAACCGCAAGCCCCTCAAGACCGAAGGGCACCTGAGCCGCGACCCCCGCGCCAAGGAGCGCCGCAAATACGGCCTCAAGAAGGCCCGCAAGGCTCCCCAGTTCTCCAAGCGTTGATCGCCCCCGGCGTCTCGCTGCTTCTCCCCCGCCGCATCTCGCTGCCGCATCCCGCCATGCCGAAGGCCGAAATCCATCCCACCTGGTACCCCGATGCCAAGGTGATCTGCAACGGAGAGGTGGTGATGACCACCGGCTCCACCCAGCCCGAACTGCACGTGGACGTGTGGAGCGGCAACCACCCCTTCTATACGGGCACCCAGAAAATCCTCGACACCGAGGGTCGGGTGGACCGCTTCATGCGCAAGTACGGCATGGGTGGCGCCGATACGGCCAAGACCAACGCCGCCAAGGGCGAGGCCAAGGCCTGATTCCGGCCCGCTTGAGCCCCTTCTTCGGCCGGATGCCCCTGGGCATCCGGCTTTTTGCTGGGCACCGCCCGCCACCCCTGCCGCCCCCGTTGCCGCGATGGACGAAGCCCTGCTGCATGAACGGCTGGAAACCACCTGCCGAACCTTCGCCACCCTGGAGCGCCAGCTGGCCGATCCCGCCGTGGCGGCGGATCCCCGCCAGCTGCAGACGATCGCGCGGGAGCGGGCCCGGCTCGAGCCCCTGGTGGCCGACTACGGCCAGCTGCAGAAGCTCCAGCGGGAGCGCGAGGAGGCCCGCCAGCTGCTGCGCGACCACCGCGGCGACGCGGCGATGGAGGAGCTGGCCGGCGAGGAACTCGAACGACTCGAGGAGACGATCGCCGAGCTTCGGCAGCGGCTCACCCTGGCGCTGCTGCCCCGCGATCCCCGCGACGAGCGCAGCGTGATGCTCGAGATCCGCGCCGGTGCCGGCGGCGATGAGGCCAGCCTCTGGGCCGGGGATCTGGCCCGCATGTACGAGCGCTACGCCCAGGGGCAGGGCTGGCAGGTGCAGCCGGTGAGTGCCTCGGAGGCGGAACTGGGCGGCTACAAGGAACTGATCCTGGCGATCCGGGGGGAGGGGGTCTACAGCCGGCTCAAGTTCGAGGCGGGGGTGCACCGGGTGCAGCGGGTGCCGGCCACCGAATCCCAGGGGCGGGTGCACACCTCCACCGCCACGGTGGCCGTGATGCCGGAGGCCGATCCGGTGGAGGTGACCATTGATCCCAAGGATCTGGAGATCAGCACGGCCCGTTCCGGCGGTGCGGGCGGCCAGAACGTGAACAAGGTCGAAACGGCGGTGGATCTGTTTCACAAGCCCACAGGCATCCGGGTGTTCTGCACCCAGGAGCGCTCCCAGCTCCAAAACCGTGAGCGGGCGTTGGAGATCCTGCGGGCGAAACTGCTGGAGCGGGAGCTGGCGGAGGCGGCGGACCAGGAGCGCCACGCGCGCCGGGTGCAGGTGGGCAGTGGCGACCGCAGCGAAAAGATCCGCACTTACAATGCCAAGGACAATCGGGTCACCGACCATCGCCTCGGCCGCAACTTCGGCCTTGAGACGGTGCTCCAGGGTGAACTGGAAGACGTGATCGAGTGCTGTGTCGCGGCCGAACAGAGCGCCAAGCTGGAGGAGCTCGCTCTCCAGGCGGCGGGAGTGGGTTGAGTCCGATCGCTTGGTGGTGAACTCTTGCGAACTCGTTGCGGACCTCTACAGGC
>JBJTWS010000119.1:0-2580 GCA_046081905.1 Synechococcus sp.
TTCTGGAAAGCCAACGACCAGATGAAGGCAGTCACAGGAGCCTTGTATCCCGCGATTGTGGCGTTGAGATGCTTCGTGGCTGAAGCGCCTACCCTGTCCAACCACTGCACATCCCAGCGATCCTCATGCATGAGGTGGAGAAACTGAAAGCTATCGAGATGCTGGCTAGTTGCTCCGGCTGCAAAGAGAGCTATGGGCAGTAGAAGATCCCACCACGGCAAGCCAATCGTGAGGTCTTCGCCAAGAAAAGGAAGCGCCGCTGCAAACGCTTCACTGCAGGCAGCCACAAAATCGATGCCGGGCAGAAAGGGTCTTGGCTCCACAAGCCTTCGATCAGTCGCTCCGTGCTGAATGAGGCTGCGATCGGAGACATCACAACGGTGAGCAAGCAGAAAACGATCCTTCGGCAACCGTCCCAGCATGCCGGTTGTGGTGTGATGAAGATCGAAGAGGATATCTGCATTCGTGATCGCGAGAACCTCCCCAGGAAAGCGCTGCACAGCCAGATGGAGTGAGCAGGCGAGATTCGGCAGATAGGCAGGGAACTCTCGGTTGGAGGAAGGAACCTCAAGCACCTCAACACCTTCTGCTTCCAGCGCGAAGCGATGGCGAGGATGGGTATTGAGTTCGCTGGCAGTATTCAGAGAAACAGGTTGAAAACCAGCAGCAAACCACGAATGAATCAATTGCCTCTGCATGGCATCAGCAGAGGCCTCGGAGAAGGTTTCACCCCTAAGCGCAGGAGGGATGGAAACGAGTAGACGCGGCACCCAGACGCCGTGGCGATTGCTATGAGTGTAGATCAGTTACGGCTGGCCCTGCTCAGCGCCCAGGCGCAGCAGACCCAATCGATGGATCAGCTGCGATGGCGCTGCAGAAGCCGCCTGAAGACCCAGAGCATGCGATTACATGCAAGGCCAAGTTGCTTTAGCAAAGAGGATTCCGAGTTGATCGCGAGGGCATAGCGGTCAGGAGGAAGCCTCCATAGGGAACGCAAACCAAAATAGGCCAGGGCATTGGCCTCCTTTTCCGCCAGAAACAAGGCATCAACCCATTGCGACGAGGCACCGGTGCAAGCGTAGGAGGCGATCATGATCGGCACATACTGGAAGCGGCCGCAAGAAAGCAATTTAAGATTATAGTCCCAGTCGGCATACAGTGTATAGCGAGGATTGTAAGAGAGGCCCAGACTTTGAATCGCGCTGCAGCGATAAAAAGCTGATTGATGGCTAAGATTACGGTCCAGCAGGCGTGGCAGGCTCCACGCCTGGCCATAGCGATATCCCGGCTGTTCGATCCAGACATCCCCATGCACGAGCAGCACATCAGCAGATGCCTCGCTCAACGCCACCGCGATTCGCCGAAATACATCGGCATCCACCAGATGATCATCCGATCCCAGCACATAGAGCCACTCGCCTTGAGCCAGGCCAATCCCATGGTTCATGGCCTCGTAGATACCCGATCCGGGCAAGGGCTCAATCCGATGACGAATACCATCGGCAGAGAGCATCGATTGAGCCATCGCAATCGTCTGATCTGAGGAACCCCCGTCAACGATCACGATCTCGAAGTCACGAAACCGCTGCAAGGCCAGTGATGAGAGCGCCGTCGACAGATGGCCAGCAGCATTGAGCACCGGCATCACAACCGAGATCAGACAGGAGTCTGGTGATTCATGCTTCACGGAAGCTTCTGAAATGGATCGGTGCCATGGCCATCGACCCATTTCAATCGCAGGTGCTAATCACAGTCTCATCGTCGCAATGACCGACTTCAAGCCCGAGGTCCAGATCAAAAACGGATGCATCATCGCTGGCTGGATGATTAGGGAGAGGCGAGGCCCCATGCGCCGTCTTCGCCCACACCAGCGACTTGGGCAGCACAGCCATCTTGAGGGTCACCCAGGGAATCACCACGAACCAGTGGATCAGGTAGACGATTCCCAGGGCGAGGTTGATCAGGGTGGGGGGCGGCAGCGCCGGGCCCTCGGAGGCGCGACGGCAGCCCTGCAGCATCGAGAAGCCGGAGAGGCCCAGGGCCACCACCGAGAAGGGCCACATCGCTGGCGGCGTGCCGCTGATCAGGGTGCCGATCAGATCGGCCACGGCCATCACCGGCAGCACGTACTGGAGCACGAAGAAGGCTGCCAGATCGATCTTCTGGGTGCGGTTGAGCTTCTGCGAAAGCAGCTGGTCGCCGTAATCGAAGAAGCGCTGCAGGCCGCCCTCGGCCCAGCGCTGGCGCTGGCGCCACAGCGCCCTCATAGTGAGCACAGCCTCCGCGCAGACCGGCGGATCCCAGAGCACGCCCACCGGCTGGCCGGCGAGGAGCAGACGGAAGCTGAGATCGAGATCGTCGGTGATCGTGGCCTCGTTGAACCCTCCGGCGCTGTGCACCGCATCGCGGCGCAGCAGCTGGCCGTTGCCGCGCAGCTCCGCCACGCCTCCGCGGGCCAGGCGGCCCTCCTGGATCGTGGCATCGAGGGCCATCTCCATCGCCTGGGCGCGGGTGAGCCAGTTGACCCCCGCATTCACCTCCGTCTTGCGCAGCTGCACCGCCGCCCAGCCGCCCCGCTCC
>JBJTWS010000120.1:0-32871 GCA_046081905.1 Synechococcus sp.
CTCGGTGATGTGGATCGGCAGCCGGATCGTGCGGCTCTTCTCCGCGATCGCCCGGGTGATCCCCTGGCGGATCCACCAGTAGGCGTAGGTGGAGAACTTGTAGCCGCGGGTGGGGTCGAACTTCTCCACCCCCCGCACCAGGCCCAGGGTGCCCTCCTGGATCAAGTCCAGGAGCTCCATGTTCCGCTTGGTGTACTTCTTCGCCACGCTCACCACCAGCCGCAGGTTCGCCGCCACCATCCGCTCCTTGGCGCGCCGGCCCGCCTGCAGGCGGCGCTTCAGCAGGGGCACGGTGAGGCCGGCCTCGGCGGCGAGCTGCTCCTGGCTGGGGGGATGGCCGCCGCTGCGCATGGTGAGCTCCTCGCGCATCTCCTCGAGGGCCATGAGCTCCTGCACCTGGCGGCCGAGGGTGATCTCCTGCTCGTGGCTGAGCAGCGGCACCCGGCCGATGTCGCGCAGGTAGGAGCGCACCAGGTCGCCATGGAGTCCCGTGGCGGAGCCAACGGTGGCAGCCGTGGAAAGGGAAGGCATGGGGTGGCGGAGTTGCGAAACTTGCCTGTTTCGTAAACCTACCATCAAATTCCGGAACGGTTCCGGGTTGGCCACCCCCGGACGGGAGAATGGCCCCGGCTCCACCCCGGGGGCCGCGCAGCAACAGGGCCATGGCCGCGGAGCGGGTGCAGAAACTGATCGCCGCCGCCGGCCTCGGCTCCCGCCGCCGGGCGGAGGAGTGGATGCGGCAGGGGCGGGTACGGGTGAACGGAGAGGTGGCTGGGCTCGGGGATCGCGCCGATCCCCACCACGACCGCATCGAACTCGACGGCCGCCCCCTCGCCGAGCGGCCGCCCCAGCAAGTGCTGCTGCTGAACAAGCCGATCGGGGTGCTCTGCAGCTGCCACGATCCCCAGGGGCGGCCCACCGTGCTGGATCTGCTGCCGCCCGCCTGGCGGCGGGGCAGCGGCCTCCACCCGGTGGGCCGTCTCGACGCCGACAGCCGCGGTGCCCTGCTGCTCAGCAACGATGGCGACCTCACCCTGCGGCTCACCCATCCGCGCTACGGCCACCGCAAGACCTACCGGGTGCGGGTAGCGGGCTGCCCTTCCCCCGCCACGCTGGAGCGCTGGGCGGCCGGAGTGCCGCTCGAGGGTCAGCCCAGCGCGCCGGTGGGGGTGCGGCTGCTGCGCCGCGATCGCCAGGGGGCGCTGCTGGAGCTGGTGATGGGGGAAGGGCGCAACCGCCAGATCCGCCGCACCGGAGCCCTGCTGGGCCATCCGGTGCTGGATCTGCAGCGGATCGCGATCGGCTCGGTGCCCCTGGGCGACCTGCCGGAGGGGAGCTGGCGTGAACTCGAACCCCAAGAATGGGAAGCCCTGGTTGCCCCCGCGTGAATCTCCGCCCCGGCAAGGCACGCCCCGGCCCGGAGTCCGGCCACCCCGCCCCGCGGCGGTTGTGGCGCTGGTGGGGCCGCCGCCCGGCCCCCGGCCCCGCCGGGGAGGCCGAGAGCCGCCAGGATCCACTGCTGCCGGCGGGAATCCGGTTGCGACAGGCCCGCGAGGCCCGCGGCCTCACCCTGCGGCAGCTGGCCGATGAGACCCGGATCAGCACGCCGGTGCTGGAGGCGCTCGAACGCGGCTGGCGCGACCGCCTGCCGGAGGTGACCTACCTGCGCACGATGCTGCCCCTGATCGAGCGGCACCTGGCGCTGCCCCCCGGCAGCCTCGATGCCGCCCTGCCCGCTCCCTCCAGCGAGGTCCAGCCCTCCAGCCGCCGCCTGCTGCTGCAGCGCTTCACCCCGGGCTCGATCGATGTGTTCACCACCTGGCAGGGCACCGTGCTCTACGGGGTGCTGACCCTCGGCCTGGTGTACGCGGTGAATCTCCAGCAGGACAAGCTGGCGGCCCAGGGGCTGCTCAGCACCCGCCCGGTGCCCCCCCTCGGCCGCAGCGAACAGGTGCGGCCGGAGGATCCGGCCACCGTGCTGCTGTCCCTCCATCCCGAACTGCGGCCCCTGCGGCAGGCCAGCAGCGGCCAGGGGATGCTGCAGCTGCGGCGGGAGCGCCAGCAGAAACCCGCCGAGGGGCTCGGCGTGCTGGAGCTGCAGTTCAGCGCCCCGGCCCGGCTGGAGCTCAGCGGGGCCGGGGGCCTGCGCACCGAGCTGGCCGGCGCCAGCGGTTCGGTGGCCCTGCCGGTGCTGCCCCCCTTCGAGCTGCGGATCGAGCCGCCCCAGGCCGCAGCGGCCGTGCGCTGGAACGGCACAGCCCTCGCCCCTCCGGCGGGCGGCCCGCCGGGCCGCTACCGCTACCCGGCCCCCGCCGCAGCGCCGGTGCCGGCGCCAGCCGCCGCCCCGCCACAGCCGTAGCGGGTCGCCAGGGTTCCATAGCCCCGCAGCGGCCCCTGCAGGTCCGCCACCGATCCCTCCAGCCGCCAGCTCCAGTTCGCGCCCACGGTGCCGGGGGTGTTGAAGCGGGCCCGATCATCCAGCTCCAGCAGATCCTGCAGCGGCACCATCACCAGCTCCGCCGGCGTGGCCAGGGCCAGTTCCAGGAGCTGCCAGCCCGGTGCCGTCACATCTCCTCCCACCACCGCTCGGACCCGGTCGCGGCCGCCCCCATCGAGCGACTGCCACCACCCCAGGCTGGTGGCGTTGTCGTGGGTGCCGGTGTACACCACCCAGCGCTCGCCATGGACGTTGGCCGGCAGGTAGGGGTTCTCCGGGTTGCCATCGAAGGCGAACTGCAGGATCTTCATCCCCGGCAGGCCGAAGCCATCCCGCAGGGCCTCCACCGGTGGGGTGATCACCCCCAGGTCTTCGGCGATCAGCGGCAGGCGGCCATCGCCCAGCAGCCCCCGCCGCCCGGCGCAGCAGAGCCAGAGCAGGCCCAGCAGGGGCCAGCCCGGCGACGGACACCAGATGCCGTTCTCCGCGGTGGGGTCGCTGCCGGGAATGCTCCAGTAGGCCTGCAGGGCGCGGAAATGGTCGAGGCGCAGGCGATCGAACAGCTCCAGCTGGCGCAGCAGCCGCCGCATCCACCAGCGGAAGCCCCCCAGCCAGTGCACGCTCCAGCGGTACACCGGCGTGCCCCAGAGCTGGCCGGTGGCGGAGAAGTAATCCGGCGGCACACCGCTCTGGCGCTCCAGGCTGCCGTCGAAGCGCAGGGAGAACAGGGCCCGGTGGCGCCACACATCGGCGCTGTCGTGGGCCACGTAGAAGGGGAGATCACCGATCAGCTGCACGCCCCGACGCCGGGCGTGCTCCTGCAGCCCGGCCCACTGGCGCTGCATGTGCCACTGCAGCAGCTCCTCCTCCAGCAGGGCGGTGCCGTGCTGCCGCTCCAGGGCCCGCAGGGCCGGCCCATGGCGGCGGGCCAGGGGACCCGGCCACTGCCACCAGGGCCGGCCCTCCTGCAGCCGCCGCAGCACCATGAAGCGGGTATGGTCCCGCAGCCAGTGCCGCTGACGCCGGCGCCAGCGCTGGAAGCAGCGCCGCCGCTCCGGGGGCTGGGCCTCCCAGCGGCGGGCCAGATGATGCCCCAGGGCTCCGGCCCGCTGCGCCGCCAGGAGTGGCTCCAGACGCTGGGCGCCGCCCGGGGCGGGGGGAGAGGCCGCCGGATCCCCCCCCGGCAGGTCGCGCAGGTCGGCCGGCTCGAGGTACCCCTGCGCCGCCAGTTCGGCGGCATCCAGCAACCAGGGGTTGAGGGCCGAGCCACTGGGGGAGCTGTAGGGGGAGCCGGTGCCGTCGGTGGGGGCCAGGGGCAGCAGCTGCCAGGCGCCGATGCCCTGATCCGCCAGGGCATCGATCCAGTCGCGGGCGACCTGGCCGAAGGTGCCGCATACCGGGGTGCCCGGCAGGGCTGTGGGATGCAGCAGCACCCCGCAGAGGCGATCGCTCATGGAGAGGGGAGCCGGTAGCGCTCCACAATGCGCCGCGCGAAGGCGGGGATGTGGCGATCGGCCATCTCCGGGTGGTTGCGGCGCAGCCAGAGGGCGTTGCGGGTGAAGTGGGAATCGATCGAGAAGCGGCCGTACTCAAGCCCCTTCGGACCGATCCGCTGCACCACGGCACCCACCAGCTCCGCCAGCCAGCGGGGCAGCCGCAGGGCCTTGTCGTAGGCGTCGATGCCCTGCTGCACGGCGGCGCGGCGATCACCGCTGCTGGTCACCGGGGCCGTGTCGAGCTCGGCCTCCACCAGATCCAGCAGCTCCTGGCCGCGGGCGTTGCGCACCGTGATCCATTGCCGCCCGAAGGTGGCCCCCATGTAGCCCACCACCAGGTCGGCGCCGGCATTGGTGTAATCGAAGCAGCTGAGGCAGCTGGGGGCGAACACGTCCTTGAGCTTCGGCGTGTCGAGCCCGAAGAAGGGAACCGTCTCCTCGCCGCCGTCGCTGTGGCGGAAGTGGATGCGGAAGTCCTGCATGAACTCGTAGTGCACCACCGTGTCGGGCGAGCGGCTGGCACTCTCGAGGAACGTCTGCAGCCCCTGGCGGGAGACGTTGTCCACGCAGGGCAGGCCGAGCACGTAGAGCTGCTCGAGGGGCAGGGTGTCCTGCACGGCGCGCAGGGCCTGCACCTGGCAGCCCACGCCGATGGCCAGCAGCCGGCGGATGCCACTGCCGGGCAGCTGCTCCAGCACCCGCAGGTTCGGGGAGAGGGTGGGCTTGTTCACCCGGGCCGCCAGCACCTCCTCCGGCGTGCGGGCCAGCACCGGCACCGGCATGAAGCGGTCGGCTTCGCTCTGCTGCACGCAGAGCACCGCATCCACCAGCCCGGTCTCCAGGGCCCGCACCCCCAGGCGGCTCACGATGCCGGTCCACTGGGCCCCCTCGATCGGAGCCGCCAGCCGGGCGGTGAGCATGCGCTGCTGCACGCCGAAGTAGAGCTCGTTCTCGTCGTCGAGGTTGCGGCTGCGGCCATGGGCCGCGGCTTCCATCGCGTCGAAGTTCTGCTGCAGGAAGGCGCAGGCCTGGCGCACGTAGGCCACCCAGCGGCTGTCGCAGAGGCCGCACTGGCTGCAGAGGTCTCGGGCCGGATAGGTGCTTCCGGGGGGAAGGGGCCGGGCCCGCTCGTGGGGAAGGGGGCGCGACTCTGCGCTGGTGCCGGGGGAGGAGCTGGAGGCGGCGGTCAAGGGTGGGGGAGGGCTAACGCCACGGTGCACAACCTATCGGTCACCGCCCCGGACGGCCTGAGCCAGAGTGGGCGCCCCAGCCCTGCGGGCACCATGCCCCCCCTTCGGGACTCCGAATCCACCCCCGCCGGCCCCGCCAGGGCCGCCGCTCCCCGCTCCGCCCGGCGCTGGAGGGCCATGGGGAGGATCACCCTGGCCGCGGTGGCGGCGGGACTGGGGGCCGGCCTGCTGGGGCTGCTCTGGCCGGCCCAGGACCGTGGCGTGGCGGAGGACCGACCCGGCAGCGCCGCCGATCTGGCCGAACCGCCCCGGCGGCCGATCACCCTCCTGGTGGTGGGACTCGACAGCGATCGCCTGCCCGCCGCGACGGGAACCCCGGCGCCGGCGGCACCGGCCCAGCCGAAGCCGGGCTCCCCAAACGACGGCCAGAAGCCGGCCGCCGCCCCGAAACCGGCGGCCGCCGCCAACAGCGATGCCCTGTTGCTGCTGCGGGTCGATCCCACCGGCCCCCTGCAGGTGCTGGCCCTGCCCACCGAGGTGGCCGTGACCGTGCCGGGCCAGAAGAAGCCCCAGCCCCTGGGGAGCCTGTACCGCCTCGGGGGGGTGGCCCTCACGGCCGATGGCGTTCGGGAGCTGCTGCGGCTGGAGCCCGGCCAGCCGGATCGGTATGTGCTGCTGTCGCGTTCGGGCCTGCGGCGGATGGTGAGCCTGGTGGGCCGACTGGAGGTGAGTCCCCCCCGCAAGATGCGCTACGAAGACAAGGCGCAGAAGCTGCGCATCGATCTGCAGAGCGGCCTCCAGCAGCTCGATGGCCCCCAGGTGGAGCAGCTGCTGCGCTACCGCGACCCCGCCGTGGGCGAGGCCAGCCGGCGGGAGCACCAGGAGCTGGTGCTGCGCTCCCTGATCGAGTCCCTGGCCCAACCGGCCCGTCTGGCGGACCTGCCGCAGCTGGTGCAGCAATGGCAGGGGGAGGTGGAAACGAACCTCGAGCCGAGCGAGACCCTCAGCCTGCTGGCGGCCGGACTGCGCGAACCCGCCCAGGTGCGGTGGTTGCAGCTGCCGCTGGGGCCGCTGCGGCCCCAGCACGGCGGCCTGCGCCAGCTCGACGCCAAGGCCGTTCTGCCGCCCTGGAAGGAGAAGGGCTGAGCCCTCAGGCCAGCTCCGCCTCCAGCAGCGGGTACCGCAGGGCCAGGGCGCGGCGCAGATCCTCCAGGGCCTCCTGGTGCTCCGGATCCTCCGGGGTACCGGAGGGCAGCCAGCCGAGCCAGGGCAGCCCGTCGCTGCGGCGGAGCCCGGCCTGCCAGGGGCCGCCGGCCTGCACCACCCCCAGCAGGGGCACCTGCCACTGCCGCAGCAGGGCCACCGCCGCCGCCGGTGCGCCGGACTCCAGGGCAGCGGCCGGCAGCAGCACCAGGGTGGGCTGCCGCCAGGCGCCGAGGGCCTCGGCCCAGTGGCTGCCGTCCTCCCGGAAGAGGCCGGGATCCACGGGTAGGCCCAGCAGCCGCGGCAGCGGGCCCCGGAGCAGGGCGGCCAGCTGCTCGGCAGGGGGCCGCTGGGGCTCCAGAAACTCCAGGGGGAGATCCAGTGCCGCCGCCAGGGCCGGCGCCGCGGCGGCCAGGCCGGCGGCCACGGCCCCGCTGGCGCCTGCGGAGGTGAGCACGATGGCCCGGGAGGAGTCCTGCACCAAAAGCTTCACGGTTGTTTGCACTGGCAGGGACGCCTCGCTTCTACCATCGGAACTCCGCCGTCGCGCTCGCGCCCGCCGTGACCAGTTTCTTGACCGCTGAACGGGTGGAGCCGAGTGCCAGTTCCTCCCCCTCAGCCCAGGACAACCGGCGGCTACGGCTGTTCAGCGGCACCTCCAACCCCCACCTGGCCCGGGAGATCGCCGCCTACCTGGGGGTTCCGGACGGGCCCTGCGTGATCAAGCGCTTCGCCGACGGGGAGCTCTACATCCAGATCCAGGAATCGATCCGCGGCTGCGACGTGTTCCTGATCCAGCCCACCTGCGCTCCGGTGAACGATCACCTGATGGAGCTGCTGATCATGGTGGATGCCTGCCGCCGGGCCAGCGCCCGCCAGATCACGGCGGTGATCCCCTACTACGGCTATGCCCGCGCCGACCGCAAGACGGCGGGCCGCGAATCGATCACCGCCAAGCTGGTGGCCAACCTGCTGGTGAAGAGCGGCGTTGATCGGGTGCTGGCGATGGATCTGCACTCCTCCCAGATCCAGGGCTACTTCGACATCCCCTGCGACCATATCTACGGCTCACCGGTGCTGGTGGATTACCTCCGCACCCGCGATCTCGGCGAGGTGGTGGTGGTGTCGCCGGATGTGGGGGGCGTGGCGCGGGCCCGGGCCTTCGCCAAGCAGATGAACGACGCGCCGCTGGCGATCATCGACAAGCGCCGCTCCGCCCACAACGTGGCGGAGAGCCTCACGGTGATCGGCGATGTGGCCGGCAAGACCGCCATCCTGATCGACGACATGATCGACACCGGCGGCACCATCTGCCAGGGCGCCCGGCTGCTGCGCCGCAACGGTGCCGCCCGGGTGCTCTGCTGCGCCAGCCATGCCGTGTTCTCGCCGCCGGCCAGCGAGCGGCTCTCGGAACCCGGCCTGTTCGAGGAGGTGGTGGTAACCAACTCGATCCCCCTCGCCGAAGACCGCCATTTCCCCCAGCTGCGGGTGCTGTCGGTGGCCAACATGCTCGGGGAGGCCATCTGGCGCATCCACGAGGAGAGCTCCGTGAGCTCGATGTTCCGCTGATCCCGCACCGCTGATCCCGTTCCGCCGGGCAGGAACCTTCCCCCTTGCGTCTCCTCCGCCGCCGCGCCGCCGCCCTTCTCCTGCTACGCGGGGCACTCCTCTCCGCGCTGGGGACGGTCGCCGCCACACCGGCGCGCTCGCGGCCGAAGCTGGAGGAGCTGCTCCCCAGCGGCACTGGCCTGAGGCAGCGGGTGGGGGTGTGGCTCACCAACAGCCCGAGCCCCCTCTACTTCGAGGCCAGCCGCCTGGAGCAGGCCGTGGCCGAGCTCGCCGATGCCGGCTTCAACACCCTCTACCCGAACGTCTGGAGCCGCGGCGCCACCTTCCACCGCAGCCGCTGGGCGCCGATGGAGCCGGCCCTGGCCCAGCGCGCCCCCGACCTCGACCCCATCTGCCGCCTGACCCGCTCGGCCCAGCGCCGCGGCCTGCAGGTGATCCCCTGGTTCGAGTACGGCCTGATGGAGCCGGCAAACGCCGAGGTGGTGCGCCGCCAGCCGGAGTGGGTGCTGCAGCGCCGCGACGGCAGCAGCGTGTACCCGATGCACGGCCAGCCGATGGTGTGGCTGAATCCGGCCCATCCGGGGGTGCGGGAGCGCTTCCTCGGCCTGGTGAGCGAGATCGTGCAGCGCTGCGGCGTGGATGGCATCCAGCTCGACGACCACTTCGCCTGGCCCGTGGAGCTGGGCTACGACCCCTACACGCGGGCGCTGTACCGGCAGGCCACCGGCCAGGAGCCCCCGGACAACGTCAATGATCGGGCCTGGATGCGCTGGCGCCGCCAGCAGCTCACCGAGCTGCTGCGGGAGCTCCGGCGGCATCTGGAGAGCCTGCCCACCCCGGAGGGGCGGGTGCCGAGACGCACCGTGATCAGCCTGTCGCCGGGGCCCTTCCGCTTCGCCTACAACCACTGGCTGCAGGACTGGGAGCTCTGGGCCCTGGGGGAGCTGATCGACGACCTGGTGGTGCAGAACTACGCCTACTCCCTGGCCGGCTTCGCCCGCGACCTCGACCAGCCGGCCCTGGTGAAGGCGCGGCAATGGGGCATGCCCGTGGAGATCGGCATCCTGGCAGGCTTCGGCGGGCGCACCCCGCCGATGGAGGTGCTCGAGCAGAAGGTGCGGCTGGCGGCCCGGCGGGGCCATGGAGTGATCTATTTCTACTGGGAGGGCCTCTGGGGTCAGTACGCCGGGCCGGAGGGGGGTGCGGCGCGCCAGGACGCCTTCCGCCGCCTGCACCGCCAGGAGTTCCGCTGAGCCGGGCTCAGCCCTGCAGGCACTGCTCCACCACCTCGCGGGTGTTGGTGGAGAGGGGTCCGGCGGCGAGGGTCTCCAGGGCCTGCCGCATCTGGTCCTGGCGCTGGGGACCGTAGCTGCGCCAGCGGCTGAACACCTTCGCCAGCCGCGAGGCGGTGATCGGGTTGCGACCATCAAGCTCGACGATCTGCCCCGCCAGGAAGCGGTAGCCGCTGCCATCGGCGGCATGGAACACCGGCGCGTTGCCCGCCAGCCCCCCCAGCACGGCCCGCACCGAATTCGGCGCCATCGGATCGAAGCGGGGGTGCTGCAGCAGGTGCCGCACCCGCTCCAGCCCATCGGCGAAGGGGGCGGAGGCCTCCAGCGCGAACCAGGCATCGAGGATCACCGGCCGCTCCTGCCAGCGCTCGTAGAAGGCGGCCGCGGCCTCATGCCGCTGCGGAATCGGGTGGTCCTGCAGCGCCGCCAGGCCGGCGCGGGCCAGGGTCATCGAAGGGCCGCGCACGGCATCGCAGGCCTCCTGGGCCAGGGCCCCATCGCCGGCGGCGATGCACCAGCTCCAGATCCGGCCGGTGAGGCGGCGGGCGCCGCTGCCGGCGGGCCAGGGCTGCGGCCAGGCTTCCCGGCAGCGCTCGAGGGTGCGCCGCAGGTGCTCGGGGTGGGCCTGGCCGAAGCGGCGCTGCAGGGCCAGCCGGGCGGCGAAGAGGGCCGGCGGATCGGGCTCGTCCATGGCCTCCTCCAGCTCCGCCATGCCGGGGGCGGTGAGCAGCACGGCGCGGCTGGCCTCGGAGAGGGAGGGATCGGAGAGGATGCGGCCGAAGGCGTCGAGCAGCTCCTCCTCCAGGGCCTCGTGGGGCTGGCCGGTGGCGCGGGCCACCACGGCCTTGCGCAGCAGCACCTGGCCCGCGTCCCAGCGGGCGAAGGGGTCGCTGTCGCAGGCGAGCAGGTGCACCAGTTCGGCGGTGGAGCGGCCCATCTCGAGCCGCACCGGCGCCGAGAAGCCCCGCAGGATCGAAAGCGCCGGGGGGTGGGTGTCGGGGGGGAGACCCTCGAAGCGGAAGGTCTGCTCGGCCTGCTCGAGCACCAGCAGCCGGCTGCCCTCGCCCCAGCCGTGCCCCTCCAGGCGAGCGGCGCCGGCCTGCTGGGGCGATTCCCCCGCCAGACGCAGGGGCAGGGGCCGGCCGGCCCGATCCAGCAGCCCGAGCACCACTGGGAGCACCAGGGGTTCCTTGTGGGGCTGCGACGGGGTGGGGGGCGTGTGCTGGCGGAGGCTGAGCTCCAGGGCGCCGCTTTCGCCATCCCAGTGGCGATGCACCTGCAACACCGGCGTGCCGGCCTGGTGGTACCAGCGGCGGAAGCAATCGAAGTCGAAGCGGGGCCGGTGGGGTGCCGGCGGCGCGGCGGCGGCATCCTCCATCGCCTGCACGAAGTCGGCGCAGGTGGCCGCGGTGCCGTCGTGGCGCTCCACATAGAGGGCCATGCCGCGGTGGAAGATCTCCGGGCCGAGCAGGGTATGGAGGCAGCGGATCACCTCCGAGCCCTTTTCATAGATGGTGGTGGTGTAGAAGTTATCGATCGCCTGGTAGTGATCCGGCTGCACCGGGTGGGCCGTGGGCCCGGCATCTTCGCGGAACTGAGTGTTGCGCAGCAGCGCCACATTCTCGATCCGGTTCAGGGCGGCACCGTGCTGATCGGCGCTGAAGCCCTGATCGCGGAACACGGTGAGGCCCTCCTTGAGCGAGAGCTGGAACCAGTCGCGGCAGGTGATGCGGTTGCCGGTCCAGTTGTGGAAATACTCATGCGCGATCACACTTTCGATCCGCTCGAGCTCCGCGTCGGTAGCCGTTTCAGCGTCGGCGAGCACCAGCTTGGAGTTGAAGATATTGAGGCTCTTGTTCTCCATCGCGCCCATGTTGAAATGGCGCACCGCCACGATGTTGAACTCCTCCAGGTCGTACTCCAGCCCGTACACCTGCTCGTCCCAGGCCATGGCCCGCTTCAGGGAGGCCATCGCATGGCCGGTGTAGGGCGCATCGCCCGGCTCCACGTGGAGGCGTAGCCGCACCTCCCGCCCGGAGGCGGTGACGAAGCGATCCTGCACCTCCTCGAGGCGACCGGCCACCAGGGCAAAGAGATAGGAGGGCTTGGGGAAGGGGTCGTCCCACACGGCGTAGTGGCGGGCAGCCCCACCAGCGGCGGGCAGGTCACCCACCTCCACGCAGTTGCCGTTCGAGAGCAGCACCGGGGCCCGTTCCCGGTCGGCCTCGATCCGCACCCGGAAGCGGCTCAGCAGGTCGGGACGGTCGGGGTGGAAGGTGATGCGGCGGAAGCCCTCGGCCTCGCACTGGGTGGTGTAGAGCCCCCCGCTCACATACAGCCCCTCCAGGGTGGTGTTGCGCTCCGGCTCGATCCGCACCCGGCTGCTCAGGCGGAACGGCCGGGTCGGGGGGTCCAGCAGCAGCCGCTCGGGCTCCCGCCGCCAGCGCTCCGGCGCCAGGGGCTCGCCATCGAGCCGCAGCTCCAGCAGCTCGAGCTCCACCCCCTCCAGCACCAGGGGCTCGGCGCCGGTCTCGCCGGCCGCCGGATTGGGGCGGAAGTGGAGCTCCGCCTCCACCTCGGCAGATCCCTCCAGGAGGCGCACCGTGAGGTCGGTGCGATCCAGCAGGCAGGGGGCCGGACGGTAGTCGGCCAGGCGCACGACGGCCATGAGGGGAGCGAGCGACGGGGCGGGAACGGGGGGAGCGGCAGGATCCGGAGGGGGCGGGGCCTACTTGCCGGGCTGCGCGGCTCCGGCGGCTCCGTTCTGCTTGAGGGCCTCCTCCACCCTCTTCATCACTTCGGGCGGCACGTCCTTGGGGCACACCTCAGCGGCGCCGAGCACGGCGGAGTTCATCGAACCGCGCCGCAGTTCCTCGATGCTCAGGGGTTTGGTGCCCACCTGCTGGATGGCGCCATCGTGCTGCCCCTGGATCAGCTGGGCGATGGTCTCGCCGGCGATGCCCACGGCCTTGTCGAACTCCACCCCGGCGGCGCGGGCGATGCACACGTTCACCGCCGCGATGCGGGTGTACAGCGACATCTCCGCCTCGGTGGCGGGGGCGGCGAGGGCCGCCGCCGGAGCGAGCAGCAGGGGGATCGCCAGCAGCGGGGCAGCCAGCCGAGCGGAGGGTCGGACGAACAGGGAGGTCAAGGGACTGCCGTGGCGAACCTCCATGCTGCTGCATCGGCCCCGGCCGTGATCGGGCGCGCTTCGGGGGAGCGGCTCAGTCGAGCGGGCCGGCGTTGACGGTGCCCACCTCCAGGCGGATCTCATGGTGGGTCTCCACCAGTTCGAGGTTGCCGTCGCTCCAGGAATAGATCGAGCGGGCCCGGAAGCGGTCCTGATCCACCAGGCGGATGTGCTCCAGGATGTCCCACTCCTGGTAGTGCGACTCGAAGATGAGCTCGTGCTCGTCCACCTGCCGGATCTGACTGCGGGTGGGGGAGCCGGCGAGGTAGCCCCGGGTGCGCCGCAGCTGATGGCCGCAGAGGTAGGCGTTCATCGTGCCCTCGCGCACGTAGCGGGGCTTGCGTTCGAAGAAGTCGTATTCCTTCTCCGGCCACCAGGTGAAGCGGTAGGCGGCCTCGCCCTCGATCGGCTCACTGAAGCTCTCCACCCGCAGCAGCATGTTGACCCGCAGCACCTCGTCGTCGGGGAAGAAGTACATCCGCCGCGAGCGCCACAGCCCGAGGTTGCGGTTGAACCAGCGGCGCAGGCTGGTGTCGAGCTGGATGCGACTCGAACTGGCCATGCCTGGTCGCTCCCGACCGTTCACCCCGACCCTAGAGCCGATCTGGGGGCAGGTGCCGGTCTGGGGACGGAGGATCATGCAGGGGGGAGAGGCGTGCCCGCCCCCTTCCTAGCGATGGCATCGAGACCTGCCCATCGCCTCCCTTCCAACGCCATAGGGTGTGTTGGAAGGGAGGGAGGAACACGCGTGGTCGCACCGGAACCCCCGCCGGCCCCGCCCCCCGCGCCGTCGGGCGTGGAGCCCCGGGACAATCCCGGTACCATCGACTGGGACGCGCTCGAGCACCCAGCCCCGGCGGGAAGCACCCAACCCTCCGCGCCCGCCCCCTCCGAGCCGCGGCTGCACCTGCTGCTGATGGCGACCCGCCAGCACCTGGCCGGCGCCGATCTGCGCAACCTGCTGCGCTTCCTGCGCACCGATGCCGGCCCTTGCCCCCTGCGGCTGGAGGTGGTGGATCCGGTGCAGCACCCGGAACTCCTGGAGCTGCACCGCCTGGTGGCCACCCCGGCGCTGGTGAAGCTGGAGCCGTCCCCGCGGCAGGTCTTCGCCGGCAATGCCCTCTGCCAGCAACTGCGCAACTGGCTGCCCCGCTGGCAGCAGATGGAGGTGTCGGCCCAGCTCGCCATCCGCCTCGACCCTCCCCTGCTGGATGGCAACCGCACCCAGCGGGAGCTGCAGCTGGAGGACCAGCTGCTGGTGCTGCGCCAGGAGAACGAGACCCTGGCCGAACGGCTCAAGGGCCAGGAGAAGCTGCTGCGGATGGTGGCCCATGAGCTGCGCACCCCGCTCACGGTGGCCAAGCTCGCCCTGCAGAGCCACCTGCTGGGCCAGATCGATGAGCAGCGCTTCCTCGATGTGCTGCGCCGCCGCTTCGACGACATGGAGTCGCTGTCGAAGGAACTGCTGGAGGTGGGCACCACCCGCTGGGAGGCCCTGTTCAACCCCCAGCGCCTCTCCCTGGGCCAGGTGGCGGCCGAGGCGATCCTGGAGCTCGAGAAGCTCTGGGTGGGGCGGCAGGTGGAGCTCGACACCGACATCCCCGCCGACCTGCCGGATGTGTTCGCCGACCAGCGGCGGATGCGGCAGGTGTTCCTCAACCTGCTGGAGAACGCCTTCAAGTACACCCCCCCCGGGGGACAGGTGAGCTTCCGCCTCTGGCACCGCACCAGCCAGTGGGTGCAGGTGAGCGTCTGCGACAGCGGACCGGGCATTCCACTCGACGAACAGGAGCGGATCTTCCAGGACCGGGTGCGCCTGCCCCAGACCT
Organism: Synechococcus sp.; assembly: GCA_046081905.1. Taxonomy (GTDB): domain Bacteria; phylum Cyanobacteriota; class Cyanobacteriia; order PCC-6307; family Cyanobiaceae; genus CBW1002. Next base: position 14,207 of record JBJTWS010000120.1, read on the forward strand.
CCGATGGCGCCTCCGGCTACGGCGTGGGGCTGGCGGTGTGCCGGCGCATCGCCGAGGTGCATGGCGGCCGCATCTGGGTGGTGTCCGAGCCGGGGCGGGGGGCCTGTTTCCACGTCACCGTGCCGGTCTGGAATGGCCAGATGCGCAGCCCGGATGCCCACCGGGAGGCACCCCACCCCGACGATCCGCCGCCGCCGGGAATCAGCTTGACGAAGGGTCCGTCCGACCCGTAGGTTCTGTTCATCGGCGGGGCGGAAACTTCCGCAACCACCGGCATCCAGGCCCCCATCGTCTAGAGGCCTAGGACACCTCCCTTTCACGGAGGCGACAGGGGTTCGAATCCCCTTGGGGGTATATCAAGAGAGCAGCATCTGAGCCGCTTTTTTTATGCCCTTTCCCAGGGCGAACGCACGGGCACGCTAAGGGCCAGCCGGCCCTTGGCGGCGGGGACGCAGCCGGTGGAGCCGGAAGCCGGCCCCGTTGCCTCAGCCCGCAGCCAGGGCAGCCCGCCGCACCGCCTCCTGCTGCACGCCCCGCAGATTGGCGGCGAGGTCGTCACGCAGGCGCTGCTCGATCAGACCGATCGGCATGCCCGGCTTGCCCTGCACCGTGAGGTCGTAGAGGAGGGTGGTGCCGTAGGGATCGCGGCCCAGGATCCAGGCCCCCTCGAAGCGACGGAAATCACCGCGCACCATGCGGAACTCGAGCCGCCCCTGATCGGGCAGCTCCTCCAGTTCCAGTTCCACAGACGCGCTGAACTTGAGGCCGCAGAACTGCTGGGTGCCCACCTGCTCGAGGCCCACCACGGTGCCGCGGCGCCACAGCAGCCGCGACACCGCCAGGTTGGGGATGTAGCCCGCCAGGGATTCGTAGTCGGTGAGCACCGACCAGAGCCAGAGGGGATCGAGATCGAGGCGCAGCTGTACCGCCAGACGCCGGGCCCCCTGGGGAAGCCGCTCCATCTCCTGCTGGATGGTGTCGAGGCTGCAGTTCGGCTCGGTGGAGGGAAGCTGCAACACCCGGGAGAGGGAAGCGGGAACGGAAACGGTGGCCAAGGGCTGCACCAGAACGGTTCGATTGGAAGCCGGGGAGCCGCCGGGGTCCCCGATCCAGCAACCCTAACCGGGGTTCAGGGGGCGTGAACGGGTTCCCTATGATCAGGCCGATTTTTGCGAGGACTGAGCCCGAATGCGTGTCTCCACCAGCGCTGCCACTCAGTCCGATAGACGGATGTTCACCGTCGTCGTCCAGGGCTTCGGTGTCGGCCGTCAGCGCCAGGCGGAGCGCCGCTTCACGGTGCCCTACGCCCGCATGCAGAGCCTGGTCCAGACGATCGCCCAGCAGGGCGGCCGCATCGTGGCCGTGCTCCCCGCCGACGAAGCCCCTGCCCAGGCCGCGGCTCCTGCTCCAGCCCCCATCGCCGACGTTCCCGCCGCTGCCCCCGCCGTGAAGCCCCCCTCCAGCCACGCCGCCGTGCCGGTGAACCTCTACAAGCCCAAGGATCCCTTCATCGGCACGGTCACCGAGAACTACAGCCTGCTGGCCGAGGGGGCCATCGGCCGGGTGAACCACATCACCTTCGATCTGGCCGGCGGTGATCCCCAGCTCCACTACGTGGAGGGCCAGAGCATCGGCATCATCCCCGACGGCACCGACGCCAACGGCAAGCCCCACAAGCTGCGCCTCTACTCGATCGCCAGCACCCGCCACGGCGACAACATGGCCGGCCACACCGTGTCGCTGTGCGTGCGCCAGCTGCAGTACGAGAAGGACGGCGAAACCATCAACGGCGTCTGCTCCACCTTCCTCTGCGACATCGAACCCGGCGCCAAGGTGAAGATCACCGGCCCGGTGGGCAAGGAGATGCTCCTCCCCGACGACGAGGAGGCCAACGTGATCATGCTGGCCACCGGCACCGGCATCGCGCCGATGCGCACCTACCTGCGCCGCATGTTCGAGCCCGCCGAGCGCGAGAAGAACGGCTGGCACTTCCGCGGCAAGGCCTGGCTGTTCATGGGCGCCCCCACCACCGCCAACCTGCTCTACGACGCCGACTTCGAGCTCTACCAGAGCCAGTACCCCGACAACTTCCGCTACACCAAGGCGATCAGCCGCGAGCAGCAGAACGCCAAGGGCGGCCGCATGTACATCCAGGACCGGGTGCTGGAGCACGCCGATGAGATCTTCTCCATGATCGAAGACCCCAAGACGCACGTCTACATGTGCGGTCTGCGCGGCATGGAGCCCGGCATCGACGAGGCCATGACCACCGCCGCCGCCGCCAAGGGCATCGAATGGGGCGAACTGCGTCCCCAGCTCAAGAAGGCCGAGCGCTGGCACGTGGAGACCTACTGACCCCAGGGATTCCCCGCCTGCGGAGATTGCGCCAGGACCCGCTGCGGCGGGTCCTTTTTTCATGGGCGAACGCCCGGGGGCGATCAGCGAACCCGAACAGAACGGCCGCCGAAGGTGGTGAAAACCCGTTGCCTGCCGCCGGGGGGCGCCGGTCTCGTTAAACAGAAGGAGCAGGCGATCGAACGGCCTCCATGAGCGTCACCCTGACCAATCCGCTGCGGGTGGGCCTCCGTCAGGAGCGGGTGATCCCCCCCCAATGCCTGGTGATCTTCGGGGCGAGCGGGGATCTCACCCATCGCAAGCTGATCCCGGCCCTGTTCGAACTGCACCGCCAGCGGCGCCTTCCCAGTGAGTTCGCCGTGCTGGGCTGCGCCCGCCGCCCCTGGAGCGACGAGGAATTCCGCCAGCGCATGGCGGAGGCCCTCGCCGAGGAGGTGGAGCAGCACCAGCAGGCCTGGGCCCAGTTCGCCAGCGGCCTCTTCTACGAACCGGTCGATCTGGAGCAGCCCGCCGACGTGGTGCGGCTCGGCCAGCGGCTGGAGGGCATCGACCGGCTGCGGGCCACCCGCAGCAACCGCACCTTCTACCTCTCGGTGTCGCCGGCCCACTACGGCAGCGGCTGCCGCGCCCTGGCCTCAGCGGGCCTGCTGGCCGATCCCCAGCGCAGCCGGGTGGTGATCGAGAAACCCTTCGGCCGCGACTACGGCAGCGCCCAGGAGCTGAACCGGGTGGTGCAGGCCTGCGCCAAGGAGAGCCAGGTCTTCCGGATCGACCACTACCTCGGCAAGGAGACGGTCCAGAACATCCTGGTGCTGCGGTTCGCCAACACGATCTTCGAGCCGATCTGGAACCGCAACTACATCGACAACGTCCAGATCACCGCCGCCGAGACCGTGGGGGTGGAGGAGCGGGCCGGGTACTACGAAACCTCGGGGGCCCTGCGGGACATGGTGCAGAACCACCTCACCCAGATGCTGGCCCTCACCACCATGGAGCCGCCGGGACGCTTCGATCCGGAGGCGATGCGCAACGAGAAGGCCAAGGTGCTGCAGGCAGCGCAGCTGGCCAACGAGGCCGAACCCTGGAAGTGCTGCGTGCGCGGCCAGTACGCCGCCGGGGGCTCCGCCTCGCGGCCGCTGCCGGGCTACCGCCAGGAGCCGGGGGTGGATCCGAACAGCACCACCGAGACCTACGTGGCGATGAAGCTGTTCATCAACAACTGGCGCTGGCAGGGGGTGCCCTTCTACCTCCGCACCGGCAAGCGGCTGCCCAAGCGCCTCTCGGAGGTGGTGCTCACCTTCCGCCAGGCGCCGGTGCACCTCTTCGACGCCGCTGGCGGCGCCCCCACCCCGAACCAGCTGATCCTGCGCATCCAGCCCGATGAGGGGGCCGAATTCCGTTTCGAGGTGAAGGCCCACGGTTCCGGCATGCGCAGCCGGCCGGTGGACATGGCCTTCAGCTACGACGAATCCTTCGGCGAACCCAGCGATGAGGGCTACGTGCGCCTGCTCGCCGACGCCATGCTCGGCGATGCCACCCTCTTCACCCGCAGCGATGAGGTGGAGGCCGCCTGGCGCCTCTACACCCCCCTGCTCGAGCTGATCGAAGACGCCCCCTGGCAGCTGCCGGTGCACCCCTACGAGGCCCGCACATGGGGGCCGGCCGCCGCCGACAGCCTGCTGGCCGAGGACGATCTGGCCTGGCGGCGTCCCTGAGCTTCATCCCCTTCTCCAGATCCCGCGCCCTCCGCCGATTCCGCCATGTCCACCCAGCTCACCCTTCAGGCGCCCCTGGAACTGCCCCCCGCCGAGGTGACCCCCTACCTCGAGCGCCTCTGGACCCACGATCTGGAGGGCTCCAGCGGCGCCGCCACCTTCACCCTGCTCGTGTGGGATCCGGCCTGGCTGGAGCAGCACCTGATCCGCACCGGCCGCTTCGAGGGGCCGATCACGGGCCTGCTCAGCCCGGAACTGCTGCGGGAAGCGGGGGAGGCCGTGGCCGACTGCGGCCTCCCCCCCAGCACCGCCCCCCTCGCCCCCGAACTCGCCTGGCGCCTGGGCCAGCAGCCGGGGGATCGCACCGCCGCGGACCTGCGGGGCCGCCACGTGGATGGGGCGATCAGCGCCCACATGCCCCGTCGCCTGATCACCCTGGCCCCCACCCTGGAGGACAGCCACGGCCTCGAGACCCTGGTGGCGGCCTACTGCCCCCTGCCGGAGGACGGCGGCAGCCGCCCCGCCTGCGGCGATGTGGTGGTGCTGCGGGGCGGGATGGAAGCCCTGCAGCGGGGCCTGGATCTGGTGAATCCCCTGGTGGGCAGCGACCTGCCGTGCTGGGTGTGGTGGAACGGCTACCTCGATGAGGCCCCCGAGATGCTTGAGGCCCTGGCGCCGGTGTCGCGCCGCCTGATCGTGGACAGCTCCATGGGCCGGCCCCGGCGCTGCCTCGATGTGCTGGAGGAGCGGATCGAGGCCGGCCAGGCGATCAACGACCTCAACTGGCTGCGGCTGCGCAGCTGGCGGGAGTCGCTGGCGATGGTGTTCGATCCCCCCAGCCGCCGCGATGCCCTCAACCACGTGGTGCAGCTCGACATCGACGTGGAGGGCACCCACCCGGTGAAGGGGCTGCTGCTGGCGGCCTGGATCGCCGACCGGCTCGGCTGGCACCTCGACAGCAGCTACCGCGTGCCCGGCGATAGCCTCGGTGAGGGCATCGGCGCCGACTTCGTGCGCACCGACGGCGTGGCGGTGCGCTTTCGCCAGATGCCGGTGCCCGTGGGGGTGCCCAAGACCCACCCCGGCAGCCTGGTGGGGCTGCGGCTGATCTGCGAACCGGTCGGCCGGCCGCCCCTGTGCGTGATTCTCTGCTCCGAGTCGGGCGGCTGCATGCGGCTGGAAGCCGGCGGGGTGGCCAGCATGGAACTGGCCGAGGATGTGGTGCCCCTGCCGGGCGAGAGCGAGGAGATGGAGGTGGCGCGGCTGCTCTCCGGCGGCCACGACAGCACCAACCCCCTGCTGGCCGCCGCCGCCCCGCTGGCTGCCAAGCTGCTGCCCGACTGAGCCCCGGACCCGCCAGCGGGCCGTTTTCCCGATGGCCTGCCTGATCGCCGCCCCCTGCAGCGGCAGCGGCAAGACCCTGCTCAGCCTCTCCCTGGCCGCCCTGGCACGGCGCCGCGGCCTGCGGCTGCAGCCCTTCAAGGTGGGCCCCGACTACCTCGATCCCCAGCTGCTCAGCCGGGTCAGCGGACTGCTCTGCCGCAACCTCGACCCGCTGCTGTGCGGGGAGGAGTGGGTGCGGCGCTGCTTCCACTGGCACGGCGGCCGGGCCGATCGCTGCCTGGTGGAGGGGGTGATGGGGCTGTTCGACGGCCGCGGCCCCAGCAGCGCCGGCAGCTCCGCCGAAGTGGCGGCCCTGCTGGATCTGCCGGTGGTGCTGGTGGTGGAGGCCTCCCGCCAGGCGGGATCGATCGCGGCTCTGGTGCGCGGCTTCCGCGACCACGGCCCCCCCCCGGTGCGGCTGGCCGGCGTGGTCCTGAACCGGGTGGGCAGCGAGCGGCACCGGGCACTGCTGCGGGAGGCCCTGGAGGCGATCGCGGTGCCCCTGCTGGGCATCCTGCCGGTGGAGCCGGCCCTCGAGCTGCCCTCGCGCCACCTCGGGCTGTTGCCCCCCGGGGAGCTGGAGGATCTGGAGCGACGGGAGGAGCAGTGGGCCGAGCTGGCGGAGCGGCACCTCGATCTGGAGCGCCTCTGGCCCCTGCTGGAGCCACCTGCGGCGGCGGGGGCTGGGGAGGGGGATCCGATCCGGTGGTGCCTGACAACCAGCGGCGAGCCGCCCCCAAAGCCGCCGCACGGGGCGGGCCCCCTGCCGGTGGCCATCGCCAGCGACCAGGCCTTCCATTTCCGCTACCCGGAGGCGGAGGAACTGCTGGAAGCCCTGGGGCTGGAGGCGATCCCCTGGAGCCCGCTGGCGGATGAGCCGCTGCCGCCGGGCTGCCGGGGGGTGGTGCTGCCGGGGGGCTACCCGGAACTCCATGCCGCCGCCCTGGAGGCCGCCGGCCGCAGCCTGGCGGAGCTGCGCCGGGCGGCCCGCTCCGGTCTGCCCCTGGTGGCGGAATGCGGTGGGCTGCTGCTGCTGGGCGAGGGCCTGGCCACCCCGGAGGGCCACTGCCATGCCATGGCCGGGCTTCTGCCCTTCACGGCGGAGCGTGGCGCCCTCAGCCTCGGCTATCGCACGGCCACAGCCCGGCGCGATGGGCTGCTGGTGCGGGCGGGCGAGACCCTGCACGGGCACGAGTTCCACCGCTGGCAGATCAGCGAATCCCTGCGATTCCACCGCGATGTGGTCAGGGCGGAAGGGCTGTGGCAGCTTGAGGGCTGGGGAAGCCCTCGGAGGCCGGAAGGATGGACGAACGCCGGGTTGCATGCCAGCTGGCTGCATCTTCACTGGGCTGGCTTCCCGGCGATTCCCTGGCGCCTGGCAACCGCAGCCGCCCACGCCGTTCCACTGGCCTCGAAACCCGGGTTCTGAACCGCTCCGAGCCGCGCACCCACACCCCCACCGAACGCTGGCGGCTGGTGGCGCAGGGCCAGGTGCAGGGGGTGGGCTACCGGGTGGCCTGCTGCCGCACCGCCGTGGCCCTGGGGCTGGGGGGATGGGTACGGAACTGCAGCGATGGCTCGGTGGAGATCGAGGCGGAGGGGCCACCCCGCCTGCTCGGCGAGCTGCGGATGTGGTGCGAGAAGGGCCCGCCCGAGGCCCGGGTCAGCCGGGTGGTGACCAGCCGGATCCCGATCACCGGCGAAGACTGGTTCGAGGTGCGCCGTTGAGCCCAGTGGAGCTCTGGCTCTTCCGCCATGGCGCCACCGCCTGGGCCCGCAGCGGCCGCCACACCGGCCGCACCGATCTGCCACTGCTGCCGGAGGGGGAGGAGGAGGCCAGGGCCCTGGCCCCCCTGCTGGAGCGCCTGCGATTCCGGGGGGTGCTGGTGAGTCCTCTGCAGCGGGCCCGGCGCACCTGTGAGCTCGCCGGCCTGGGGGATCAGGCCGTCCCCTGCGGCGACCTGCAGGAATGGGACTACGGCGACTACGAGGGGATCACCACGGCCGAGATCCGCAGCTCGGTGCCCGGCTGGACCGTCTGGAGCCATCCCTGCCCCGGAGGTGAGGACCGGCTCCAGGTGGAGGAGCGCTGCCGGCGGGTGATCGCGCAGGCGGAGTCCCTGGCGGCGGCGGCAGAGGAGGGCGGGGAGGCAACGCCCCGGCAGCCTATCCGGTTCGCCCTCTTTGCCCATGGCCACCTGCTGCGCAGCCTGGCCGGCACCTGGCTGGGTCTGGGGGCGGCCGGCGGTGCCCTGCTCGCCCTCGACACGGCCTGCATCGGGGTGCTCGGACGGGAGCGGGAACAGGCGGTGCTGCTGCGCTGGAATGCACCGGTGCACTGGCCCTGACGGCCCCGATCCCCGATGCCCCACCCCTGGCTGGTCCCCCTGGCCACCGCCGCCTCCGCCGGCCCCCTGGCCCCTCCCCTGGCACTGCTGGGGGAGCTGGGGGCCTTCTCCCTGGCGGTGGGCTTCTCACCGGTGCACCTGGCGCTGCTCTTCCTGCTGCTGCTGGGTCCCCACCCCCTCCGCCGGGGCGGCTGGTTCGTGGGGGCCTGGCTGGCCACCTCCATCCTCACGGTCACCCTGCTGGTGACCCTCGGCCATGGGCTGCTCCTGGGAATGGAGAAGGGCTCGGTGCACCGCACGGGCCTGGATCTGCTGGGGGCCGGGGCGCTGCTGGCCCTCGGGCTGCGGGAGCTGCTGGGCCGCAGCGCCGCGGGGGATCAGCCCCCCAGCTGGACGGCCCGGCTGGACCGCTTCTGCGCCATGCCCCTTCCCCTGTTGCTGGCCCTGAGTTCCGGGCTGCAGGTGGTGAGTCCGGAGGATCTGTTTCTCTATGCCCGCACCGCCGGCAGCGTGCTGGCCGCCGACCTCGACCACAGCCAGGAGATCCTGGCAACGCTCCTGTTCTCCCTGTCCAGCACGGTGCTGCTGGCCCTTCCCTTCGCGGCGGTGATCGTGCTGGGCAGCGAGCGGGTGCTGCCGCTGCTGCAGCGGGCCAAGGCCTGGCTGTTCGAGCGGGGGGAACTGATCGTGGGGGGGGTCAGCCTGCTGCTGGCGGGCTACCTGGGCTGGCAGGGGATCGAGGGGCTGAGCCTTCCGCTCTCGGGCGGGCCCCTGGCCTGAGGGTCTGATCCGGCACCTCCTCGAGCCAAGCGCGCCAGAGCGCCTGCTCCGCGGCACTCCCCGGGGCCGCCAGCAGGGTCACGGCCCGGCTGGCGCGGCTCACGGCCACATACACGAGCTGCCGCCGCAGCCGCTCATTCTGGGGCCAGAATACATCGGCGTGCACGAACACCTCTTCGAAGGTGCTCCCCTGGCTGCGGTGCACCGTGAGCACGGCCGCGGGCCCCAGGGAGGCGAAGGCATCCCGCACCAGAAAGAAGCGGCGCCAGAGGCTGCGGCCCCCTTCGCGGCCCGCGGCCCGCGCCTCCTGACGCAGCCGCTGCAGCACCGCCTCCAGGGAGGCGCGGGCCGCCGAAGCGATCGGCGGCAGGAGCCGCAGCTGCAGGCGGCTCTCGCCGGCGGCCACCGTGGCGGTGATGGTGTCGATCAGGGGGGCCTCCTCCAGCCCGAACTCCCGCAGGTCGCAGCGCTCCGGCTGCACGTCGTGCACCAGCAGCTCCCGGTTGGAGCCCAGCACCAGATCGGGCTCCTCGGCCTCCTCCTCCCCCTGGCGGCAGGCCGGCGCCATCACGGCGGTGCGGGTGAGCAGCACCTCCCCGGGCAGCACCGGCAGCTGGTCAGCCAGGTCGCCATGGAGGGCACGGCGGGCCATCGGCACCAGGCGCTCCAGGGTCTGGTTCGTGTAGCAGAGCAGGCGCACCCGGTCGGGGTCATCGGTCTCGGCGCTGCGGCGCAGGGCCTCCTGGGCCGCCTCCAGCCAGGCGCGGCGCCCCGGCAGGGCCACACCACCGCCACCGGCGCCACCGGGCAACGGCGGCAGGATCGGCGGGGGGCGGCAGGGGAGGGTCCCGAGCCGCAGGCCGGTGGCGAGCCGCAGCACCGGCCCCTGGTGGCGCACCACGGCGGTGAGGGCCGCCTGGCGGGCCCGGCCCAGGGCAAACACCGGGCTGGTCTCCTCCCCCACCGGCGGCAGCTGGGCCGGATCCCCCACGAACACCAGCCGGGTGCGGTACGGGTGGGCGCAACGCAGCAGGATCTCCAGCAGGGTCCCATCCACCATCGAGGCCTCATCCAGCAGAACCAGGTCGAGGGATTCGAGGGCGGCGGCAGTCTGCTCGGTCTCCTCGCAGCGCTCCCGGTCCCGCTCGCGGCGCAGCTTCAGGCGCAGCAGCCGGTGCACCGTGGAGGGGTACCAGGTGGGCCGCAGCTCCGCGCGCTCCAGGTGCTGGCGCAGCACCCCCACGGCCTTGTGGGTGGGGGCCACCACGGTCCAGCAGAGGCGGGCCTCCTCCACCAGGGAGAGGAAGCGCATCGAGAGAAAGGTCTTGCCGGTGCCGGCATAGCCCTGCAGCACGAAGGGGCTGCCGTCGGTGGGGGCCGTGAGCCAGGCGGCGAAGGCCTCCAGGGCAGCGTGCTGATCGGCGGTGAGCGGCGGCCCGTCCCCGGCAACGGCGCCCGGCGGCACCGTCACCCCAGGGCGGCCGGGTGGGCCAGCAGGGAGGCCAGGCCCGCGACCAGATCCAGGGGGGATCCCACCAGCGCCAGGCCCGGCAGGGCCACCGCCGGCCCCATCACGCTGCCGGCGAGCACTTCGAGCTTGGTGTGGCCGAGGTTCTCCTTCAGCGGGGGCAAGCCCTCCCCCGCAGGCTCCAACGCCGGCTCGGGCTGCCACAGCGCCGGCGGCAGGGCATTGACCCGCTCCGAGATCCGCCCGGCGGCGCGGCGCACGCCACTGGCGTCGTAGAGCACCACGAAGCAGAGGGCGGCCGCCAGGGAAAAGAGGGGATCGGCGAAGCCCATCTGCCAGCCGATACCGGCGGCGGTGCCGGTCATCAGGGCCGAATGGCTGGAGGGCATGCCGCCGGTTTCCACCAGCACCGCCGGCCGCCAACGGCGGTGCACCGCCAACTCGATCAGCAGCTTGGAGAGCTGGGCCGCCCCGCAGGCGGCCAGGCCCCAGGCCATCACGCCGTTCTCGAGCAGGGCCGCCAGGGGATGGAGGTCGTGGGGAAGCGTCTGCGCCGCCGCGAGCAGGGCGCTCATCGGTCGCGGCTGGTGATGTAGTCGGCCAGGGCCAGCAGGGGCGCCGCCTTGGCCCCGTGCTCCCCTTGGGCCCAGGGGGCCAGGGCGGCCTTGGCGGCGGCCACCAGGTCCTCGGCGCGGCGGCGCGATTCCTCCAGGCCCAGCAGCTTGGGATAGGTGGTCTTGTCGGCGGTGAGGTCCTTGCCGGCGGTCTTGCCGAGCACATCGCTGCTGGCCGTCACATCGAGGATGTCGTCGATGATCTGGAAGGCCAGGCCGATGCCGCGGGCGTAGGTGCGCAGTGCCTCCAGGAGGGCCTCGGAGGCACCGGCGATCAGGGCGCCGCTCAGCACACAGGCCCGCAGCAGGGCGCCGGTCTTGTGGAGGTGGATGTACTCGAGGGTGTCGAGGTCCACCTGCTTGCCCTCGCATTCCAGGTCCACCACCTGGCCCCCCACCAATCCCGGGGCGCCGGAGGCCAGGGAGAGCTCCCCCACCACCTTCAGCAGCCGCTCGGCCGGCACGCCGGGGCTGCGCAGGGCCACCATCTCGAAGGCGCGGGTGAGCAGGGCATCGCCGGCCAGGATGGCGTTGGCCTCGCCATACACCTTGTGGTTCGTGGGACGACCGCGGCGGAGGTCGTCGTTGTCCATGGCGGGGAGGTCGTCGTGGATCAGCGACATGGTGTGGATCATCTCCAGCGCCACCGCCGTGGGCATCGCCAGATCGCTGCTTCCACCGGCCAGCTCGCAGGCCGCCAGGCAGAGGATCGGCCGCAGGCGCTTCCCCCCCGCCAGCAGGGAGTAGCGCATCGCCTCCCGCAGGCTCTCGGGACGTTCGGGGCCGAGGGACCCGTCGAGGGCTGCCTCCACCCGCAGGCGGGAGGCCTCCAGATAGGCGGCGAAATCGAAGGTCGTGGTCACCGCCACAGGCATGCAGGGTCGGCCGGAGCCTGGAATCTGGGCGGGATTCTCTCAGGCCGAGCCGCGCAGGGCGGTGTGCCCTTACAAGCAATCACGCTTGGCCAGGAGGCAGGCAGCCTGAATCCGGGCTAGGGCAGCAGGTCGGCCAGGGGCTGATCGCCGCCGCAGGCGCGGCACCAGCGGGCCACCGCGTTCACCAGCAGCATGGTCACCGTCATCGGGCCCACGCCACCGGGCACGGGGGTGAGGGCAGCGGCGATCGGCTCCACCTCCTCGCTGCGCACATCGCCGCAGAGGCGGGCCTTGCCACCCGGCACCTCCGGAGGCAGGCGGTGGATGCCCACGTCCACCACCACGGCACCGGGCCGCACATGCTCGGCGCCGATCATGCGGGGCCGGCCGGCCGCCACCACCAGGATCTCCGCTTCGCGGGTGTGGGCGGCCAGATCCACGGTGCGGGAGTGGGCCACCGTGACGGTGGCATCGGCCGCCTGCAGCATCAGGGCCATGGGCTGCCCCACCAGGATGCTGCGGCCGATCACCACGGCCCAGCGGCCAGCCGGATCGATGCCGTGGCGTGCCAGCAGTGCCATCACCCCCGCCGGCGTGCAGCTGCGGGGTCCGGGTTCCCCCTTCAGCAGCCGGCCGAGGTTGAGGGTGTGCAACCCGTCGGCGTCCTTGTCGGGATCGATCGCCGCCAGCAGCGGGGCCTCCTCCAGCCCGGAGGGCAGGGGCAGCTGCAGCAGGATGCCGTCCACCGCCGGATCGGCATTCAGCCGTCGGATCACGGCCAGCACCTCCTCCGGCGGGGTGTCCGCCGGCAGGTGGGCGCCGTGGCTGGTCACCCCCACCCGGGCGCAGGCCTTCTCCTTGTTGGCCACGTACACCCCGCTGGCGGGATCGTCGCCGACCCGCAGCACCGCCAGACCGGGCGGGCGGCCATGGCGCTCGCTCCGTTCAGCGATCAGGGCGGTGAGCCGTTCCTCGATCTCCTGGGCCAGCAGGCGACCGTCCAGACGGGTGGCCATGTCCTTGGGATGAGCGCGGGAGGACTGCGCTCCAGCATGCCTCTCCCCAGCCAGGGGGGTGGCTCCCGAGCCACCGGCCCAGACGCTCGCTAACGTGATCTCCATGGCCATCCCACAGCGCCGTGCTAGCACCCTGTGGCGACGGTTCGTGCGTCTCGAGTGCCCGCGCCAGCCCCTGGCCCCCTGGCGCCCCCGGGCCTGGGCGGCGGTGGTGCTGCTGTGTCTGCTGGCGTCGCTGGTGACGAGCTGGCCCTGGCTGAGCGAACCCAGCCTGCAGCCGGGCTTTCCAGCCCCCTTCACCGCCCGGGCCCCGCGCGACGCCACGGTGGTGGACAGCGAGGAATTGGAGGCGCGGCGCAGCCAGCTGGGGCCCCGCAGCCACGTGCAGGTGGTGGATGACCGGGCGAACCGCGAGCTGCAGGCGCGGCTGGAGCTGGACCTGCGCCGGCTCCAGCTGGTGCGCACCTCGCCACAGCAGCGGGTGGGCACCCAACCCCTCAGCCCCGATGAGCAGGCATGGCTGGAATCGCTCACGCCGGCCCAGTGGACGGCCTGGAGCGAGCAGGTGCGGCGGGTGCAGGCCCGCATGCTCGGCCAGGGGGTCGTGCCCAGCGTCGCCGACACCCAGCTGGCGGCCGCGGCCCAGCTCCACCTCGAGGGCCTGTCGGACCCGGGTCGGCGCCTGGCGGCCCAGTTGGTGGCCCAGTCGCTCTCGGGCCAGACGAACCTGCGCACCGACCCGGCCCTCACCCAGCGCCGCATCGAGGAACTGGTGACCCAGCAGGGGGTCCCCACGATCGCCGTGAAGCGCGGCGACCTGATCACCCGCCAGGGGGAGCCGATCAGCTCCCAGGCCTACGACGTGCTCGACTATTTCGGGCTGGTCAGTCGCCAGCCGCGACCGCTGGCCTGGCTGCTCCACTTCGGCGAGGCCTTCGCCACCACGGCGGTGCTGGTGCTGATGCTGCGCCGCTGGCGGGCCGGCGCCGAGCCCCGCCACGCCCTGCTCCTGCTCGGCATGCTGCTGGCGGTGCAGGCCTTCAAGCTCTGGCTTGGGCCAGCCGCCAGCCCCATGGCCCTGCTGGTGCCGCCCACCCTCCTGCTGGCCGAGGGGCTCGGCACCGCCAGCGGCCTGGCCTGGCTGGCGGGCGCCTCCCTGCTCTGGCCCCTGCCGATCGATTCGCTCCTGCAGGGGCGGCTGCTGCTGGCGGCGGCCCTCGCGGCGGCGGCGGCGGTGGTGGCCGGCCGCCAGCGCAACCGCGCCCAGCTGCTGCAGCTCGCCGTGCTGCTGCCCACGGCCGCCCTGGTGCTGCAGTGGCTGCTGGTGCAGGCCCTGGGCGTCTGGGGCCAGGCAGACCTGCGCCTGCCGGACGGCGCCCAGCTGTTCAGCGAGGCGCTGCTGATGGGCGGCCTGGTGATGGCCGGCCTGCTGCTGGCTCCCCTGGTGGAGAGCTCCTTCGGGCTGCTCACCCGGGCGCGGCTGCTGGAGCTGGCCGATCTGGAGCGGCCACTGCTACGGCGCCTCTCCTGCGAGGCCCCCGGCACCTTCGAGCACACCCTGATGATCGCCGGCCTGGCGGAGGAGGGAGCGCGGGCGATCCAGGCGGACGTGGACCTGATCCGCACCGGAGCCCTCTATCACGATGTGGGCAAGCTGCACGGCCCGCAGTGGTTCATCGAAAACCAGGGCGAGGGCCGCAACCCCCACGACGAACTCGACGATCCCTTCCGCAGCGCCGAGATCCTCCAGGCCCACGTGGATGAGGGGCTGCGGCTGGCGCGGCGCTACCGCCTGCCCCGCCCCCTGGCCGACTTCATCCCCGAGCACCAGGGCACCCTGAAGATGGGCTACTTCCTGCACCAGGCCCGCGAGCGGGATCCCTCCGTGCAGGAATCCGCCTTCCGCTACCGCGGCCCCGCGCCCCGCAGCCCCGAAACGGCGATCCTGATGCTCGCCGATGGCTGCGAGGCCGCCCTTCGCTCCCTGCCCCCCGCCACCTCGGAGGCGGAGGCGGCCCAGATGGTGCGCCGCCTGATCGAGGCCCGCCAGCGCGATGGCCAGCTCGATCGCAGCGGCCTCAGCCGGGCCGAGCTGGAGCTGCTGGTGCGGGCCTTCGTGCGGGTGTGGAAGCGCATGCGCCACCGGCGCATCCCCTATCCGATCTCCCCCCGCAAGGCCTTCAGCGCCTGAGAGCCATGGCACTGAGCTTCCGTGAGCTGCAGGACGACCTGCGGCGCCGCTGGCACGAGCAGGAGGAGCGGGGCGGCGAGGGGCCCGATGCCCACTACGACCAGCTGGTGGTGCCCTCGCTCACCATGGAGGAGCACCAGATGCAGCTGGTGACGGGGGTGCACCACTACGAGGAGCGCCAGCTGTTCAACCTCATCCGCCTGCGCCATCCGGGCGTGCGGGTGGTCTACGTGACCAGCACGCTCCTGCCGGAACTGGTGGTGGATGCGGTGCTGGAGCTGCTGCCGGGCATGCCGGCCTCCCATGCCCGCCGGCGCCTGCACCTGTTCGACACCAACGACGCCTCCCCCCGGCCCCTCACCGAGAAGCTGCTGGAGCGGCCGGCCCTGCTGGGCCGCCTGCGGGATCAGCTGCGGCCCGGCCGCAGCTACCTCACCTGCTTCACGGTCACGGCCCTGGAGCAGAGCCTCTCGGAGCGGCTGCAGGTGCCGCTGCTGGGGTGTGATCCCCGCCTGTCCCACTGGGGCACCAAGGCCGGCAGCCGCGAACTCTTCGCCCGCTGCGGCCTGCCCCATCCCCCCGGCCGGCGGGTGGTGTTCAACCTCCACGACCTGGCCGCCGCCGCGGTGGACCTGTGGGAATCGGAGCCCGGCCTGCAGCGCCTGGTGGTGAAGCTCAACGAGGGCTTCAGCGGCGAGGGCAATGCCCTGCTGGATCTCGAGCCGCTCACCCTGGCCGAATGCGGACCGCGCCAGCGGCTGGAGCAGGTGCAGGAGGCCCTCGAACAGCTGCCGATGCCGAGCGGCCACTGGCGCGAGTTGATGGGGCAGCAGGGAGCCCTGGTGGAGGCCTGGCTGGAGGGGGGCGAGGCCTGCACCTCCCCGAGCGTGCAGGGGCTGATCCACCCCGGCGGGCGGGTGGAGGTGCTCTCCACCCACGAGCAGCGGCTGGGGGGCAGCGGCGGCCAGACCTTCGAGGGCTGCCGCTTCCCGGCCGATGCCGCCTACCGGCGGGCGGTGATGGAGATGGGCCGGGTGGTGGGTGAGGCCCTCGCCGCCGAGGGTGCCCTCGAGCGCTACGCGGTGGATGTGGTGGCCCGGCGCTTCGGCGACCGCTGGGACCTCCAGGCGATCGAGATCAACCTGCGCCAGGGGGGCACCACCCACCCCTTCATGGCGCTGCGCCACACCACCAGCGGCCACCTCGATCCCGCCAGCGGCGCCTTCCTGGCCCCCTCCGGCCAGCCCCTCTGCTACGAGGCCACCGACACGCTCTGCGACCCGCGCCTGCGGGGCCTGCTGCCCGAGGACCTGATCGATCTGGTGGCGGAAGCCGGCCTCCACTTCGATCCGGCCCACCTGCGCGGCAGCCTCTTTCACCTGCTGGGGTGCCTCTCCCAGTACGGCAAGCTCGGCATGACCTGCATCGGCCGCAGCCCCGAGGAGGCCGCAGCGGTGTACCGCAACACCCAGGAGGCGCTGCTGCGGGGCGCCGAGGCCCTGCACGCCTGATACCCGGCCCCGCGCATCAGGCCGTGAGGAGAGCCCCCCGGGAATGGCCAGCGGGAAGGGAAGGCGCCAGGATCGGAACCAGAACCTCCGCTTGCCCCGATGGCACCCGCCGCCAGTCGCCGCAGTCCGTCCCTCCCCGAGGCACCCCTCTGGGTGCCGTGGCTGCTGGTGGGCATCTCCACGATGCTGGCGGTGCTGTTCGTGCTGCTGCTGGGCAAGTACCGCGAACAGAGCCGCAACCTGCGCCTGCTGCGCGACCGGGTGGAAGGCCTGGAGAATTCCCGCGCCCTGGAGCGCACTACGATCCTCGAGCAGCAGCTGCGCAGCACCTCGGAACGGCTGCGCAAGCTGGAGCGCCTCGAAGGCTCCGTGAGCGGACTGGGGGGCCAGGTGGAGCGGCTGCGCTTCGAGATCCGCCAGCTCAGCCGGGGGCAGCTGCCCCCGGAGCTGGACAGTCCCCCGGCGGTGGAGCCGCCCGCCTCCTCTCCCGCCGCCCCCAGTGCCCCGGCGGCGCCCACGCCGGCGCGCCCCGGCGCCGCTCCCTAGCCCTTCACCGCATCGGCGCTGGCGTTGGGGAGGATGTAGCGCTGCAGGGCGATGAACAGCACCAGCACCGGCAGGATCGACACGATCGAGCCCGCCGCCACCAGCCGCCAGTCGAGCGAGAAGCTGCTGGCCAGCTGCTGCAGCCCCAGGGGCAGGGTGTAGAGGTTCGGGTCATCGAGGATCACCAGGGGCCAGAGGAAATCGCTCCAGGTGCCGATGAACACGAACATCGCCAGGGTGATCAGATCAGCCCGCGCCGCCGGGATCATCACGTTCCACCATTCCCCCAGGGGGGTGCAGCCATCGATGCGGGCGGCCTCCTCCAGTTCCACCGGCACCCCCAGGAAGCTCTGGCGCAGCAGGAAGATGCCGAAGGCGGTGGCCGCCTGGGGCAGGATCAGGGCCCAGAGGGTGTTGCGCAGGCCGATCTGCACCATCAGCAGATAGAGCGGGATCATCACCACCTGAAAGGGGATCAGGATCGTGGCCACCACCAGGGCCAGCACCAGGCCGCGGCCGGCGAAGCGCAGCAGGGCCAGCGGGTAGGCCGCCAGGGAGCAGAACAGCAGGTTGGCCACCAACCCCAGGGCACTCACGATGGCGCTGTTGCGCAGGTAGAGGCCCAGGGGGTTCTCGCTGAACAGGCGGCCGTAGGCCTGCAGGCTCGGCTGGGAGGGCCACAGGGCCGGCGGGCTGGTGAAGATGTCCTCGGCGGGTCCCTTCAGGGAGGTGCTCACCAGCCACAGCAGGGGCAACAGCAGCAGCAGGGCGAGGGCCAGAAGCCCTGCGAGATGCAGGGCCACGGACCAGCGGGAGCGCGGCGTTGCCATGGGGGCCGGGGGATCAGAGGTGGGGCCGTTCGGCCGGGGTGAGATCCCCCACCGGCAGGGGGGTCTTCTGCGGATGCAGGGGGGTGCGCTGGGTGCCGGCGATCAGGCGGTTGAGGGCGTTCACGAAGGCCTGGGCCGCCGCCACCACGATGTCGGTGTCGGCGGCGTGGCCGGAGTAGAGCACCCCATCGGCCCGCAGGCGGATCGTCACCTCCCCCATCGCATCGATGCCCTCGGTGACCGACTTGACGCTGAACTCCACCAGGTCATTGGGCACCCCCGCCAGCTGGTTGAGCGCCTGGCAGACCGCATCCACCGGGCCGGTGCCGATGCAGGCGGCGCTGCGCTCCTCGCCGCCGGCCGCCTCCACGGTGACGGTGGCTGTGGGCAGCAGGCCGGTGCCGCAGCTTACCTGCACGCGGCGCAGCAGAAAGGTGGCCTGGTCGCCCTGCTGCACCTGCTCGCTGACGATCGCTTCGAGATCGCGGTCGCTGATCTCGCGCTTGCGATCGGCCAGCTCCTTGAAGCGCAGGAAGGCATCGTTGAGGTCTTCCCCCTCCAGCTGGTAGCCGAGCTCCTCGAGGCGGGCGCGGAAGGCGCTGCGGCCGGAGAGCTTGCCCAGGGAAATGCGGTTGTCGGCCAGGCCGACCGTGCGGGCATCGATGATTTCGTAGGTGAGGCGGTTCTTGAGCACGCCGTCCTGGTGGATGCCGGATTCGTGAGCGAAGGCGTTGGCGCCCACGATCGCCTTGTTGGGCTGCACCGCCATGCCGGTGAGGTTGCTCACCAGGCGGGAGGTTTTGGTGATCTCTTCGGTGCGCACGCCGGTGAGCGGCTCGGGGCTCTCAGGGGGCCGGCCGAGGAAGGGGTTGAAGTAGCTGCGGCGCACGTGCAGCGCCATCACCAGCTCCTCGAGCGAGGCGTTGCCGGCCCGCTCGCCGATGCCGTTGATCGTGCACTCCAGCTGGCGGGCACCGTTTTTCACCGCCTCGAGGAAATTGGCCACCGCCAGACCCAGATCGTTGTGGCCGTG
>JBJTWS010000121.1:0-3302 GCA_046081905.1 Synechococcus sp.
GCCCTCACCGAACCGGGCGATGTGCTGCTGCGGGGCTACCTCTGCCGCTCAGCGATCCTGCCGGTGAGCACCAGCAACACCTTCGATTGGCTGGCAGCAGATCAGGACTGGGCAACCCAAGGCTTCCGCGACGCGGCGCCGCTGCCCTGGGACCCAGCGCTGCTGGGCACCGTGCAGGCCCCCTGCCAGGGGGTGATGTGGCTGGGGGACCTGGCCCTGCTCCAGTCCGAAGGCGGGCTGCCATTCGGCGGCCGGGCCCAGTTCGCCGGCTGCCTGGTGATGCACTTCGGGGCGGACTACGGCCCCGGCGGCATCGGCCTGTTGCTGCAGCCGCTGCTGGGGGAAGCGATCCAGCTGGTGCTCAGGCCCCACAGCGTGTTGGTGCTGCGCGATGGCGACACATTGAACCTGATCGCTGAGCGCTACGGCACCACCGTGGCCACCTTGAGACGGATCAACCCGCAGCTGGAAAGCACCCAGACGATCACCTCCGTTGATGGGGATTCGCTGGCGGTGCTGGCTGGCCGCCATGGCACGACCGAAACCAAGCTGCGCAGCCTCAACCCGGTGCTGCAGCAGAGCGAGTCCTATGTCACCGGCGAGGGTGAGACCCTGAGCAGCGTGGCGGCCGAGCAGAACCTCAGCCTCTCCCTGCTGCGCCAGTTCAACCCGGAGCTGAGCAGCTGGCCCAGCGAGGAACCGTTGCCGACTGGCAGCACCCTGCTGCTGCCCATCTATCGCTCCACTACGCCGATCCCGGCAGGGATGCAACTGCTGGTGCCGGGTTATCTGCCCTCCACGCCCTTACCTGCTGGGGAGTGGATCACCCTGCCGGCCCGGCGCTCAGGGGGCGTGGCGGATGACCTTGCCGATCTGCCATCGGTAGGGGCCTGACTGCAGCTGACGGTTAGTGCGGACACCAGATCGCGGCCGTGCTGTCGCCCAGGGCGCACGTGCGGCCGCGGAGATGCTCCATCGCCACCCAGGCGCAGACCAGGGCATCGAGGCTGTCTTCCAGGGGTTTGAGCTCCGTCAGCGTCGCCACCGCTGCGGGCTGCGGCAGGGGCTGGTTGATGGCCCCGATCTGCTGCTGCAGCGCGTTTTGAATGCGCTGGAAGTTGGCCAGGAGCTTCTCGATCCGCTGCCGGATTGACGCAGCAGGCCAGTAGCGAGAGGAGCGGCTGACCTTGTACTCCAGTCGGTAGTCGAGACCCAGCAGGGCGAGCAGGGCCACATGGGGATAGACCTCCAGCACCCCACCAGAGCTATGGCGAGGCGTTGCCGTGGTTTGCAGGGGGTGGCCCAGCTGCTCCAGCTCTGAGCGCAGCCCATCCGCCAGGGCCCCGGGTCTGGCGGTGGTGGGGCTGTGCACCGCGCAGCCCCGGCTGCCGTACTGGATGGAGACCTGCTGATCGGCATTGCGGCGGCCGCCGATGGGCTCGGTGGAGAGGGGCATGTCGATGGCGATCAGATCCACCGGCTGGCCCGCCAGGCGGGCGCTGGCACGCAGCAATGTCCCCATCTCGGGTGTGCTGCCGCGGTGGCGTGCCTCCCAATCCACCGGGTGGCCCTCGGCGCAGGCCAGAAAGCTGGCGTAACTGGGTGCCACCGCCAGGCAATGCCAGCGCTGACCCTGCTCCTGCACCAGCGCCACCCCGCTGGGCTGATGGGCCGTCCAGGCGGCATCGATGCCCAGCACGGTGCGGCTCATGCCGCTTCCAGACCCAGATGATCGACGTAGGGCTGAAAGTCGCGGTCGCTGAACAGCAGCGGCAGGTTGGCCTCAATGCAGGCGGTGGCGATGATCCCGTCGATCGTCTTGCGCACCGTGATTCCCTGGCGGCGCAGCGTTCTGTAATTCTCTGCTGCCTTCCAGGCGTTGCTGCCACCAAGCATCGGCAGCAGAGCCAAGGATCGGAACAGTTGCCGGGCGGTGGCCACGTCGCGCTCGCTGCGGAAGCCCTGCATCACCTCCACCAGGATCAGATCGCCGATCGCCAGCGGCGTCACCCCGAGCAAGCCATCCAGCCGCTCCACCTCAGGGGTACTCGCTCCATTGAAGAAATCGATCCAGACCGAGGAATCGACCACGATCACGGCTGCTGCTCAGCTGCCTCGGTCTCACCATCCAGGCGTTGGGCCTCCAGATCCCCTTCCCAGCTGAGGCGCCCTCGGAAGGCGCGGATCTCGGCCTGCTGCTGCAACTTGACCAGGGTGCGCAGGCCGAGCTCGACAGCCTCCCGCTTGCTGCGGGCTCCACTGGCCTGCATGGCCTGCTTCATCAGGGCGTCGTCGATGATGATGTTGGTGCGCATGGGCCCCATGGGCGATGTGTAAAGCGTAGGGCGGCTATACACATCCGGGATCGGGCTGCCTGGCAACAGGAACTGCGAGCGCAGCCCGGGCGGGGCGCTCGCAGCACCACAGCCGTGATGGGTGATGCCCTCTTCCTTCTTCTCTGCTTCCCCCGCCGCCATCAGCGGCACCGCTCCAGACCCTTTGGCCCCTGCTGCTCCATGGCAGGTCCACCGCCAGCAGCAACAACAGCCCAACCAGGGCCCTGCTGGCACCACTGCTCCACCTGCCGCTGATCTCGACCCCCTCGACGAGGACGACGACGAGGCCAGCAGCCTCGACGGCGGCTCTACCGGCGACGACACCCTCGATCTCTCCCTGCCCCAGGACTCCAGCCCCGGCATCGGCGACCACGACGATCCCCCCACTACCACCACCAGCACTGCTGATCCCCTGCGGGCCGAACGCCGCCGCAGCAACCAGCTCGAGAAGGAGCTGCGCAAGGCCCGTGCCCAGCTGTCGCGCTTCTCGGAGATCAACCCCGACGAGTACGCCCGCCTGCAGGACGCCGAGCGCAAGCGTGAGGAGCGCCAGGTGGCCGACCGCGAACGCCCGCTCAACGAGGCCAACATTCGCCGCGTGCGCAGCGTGGAGAAGGAACGGGACGAGGCCCGCTCCCAGGTGCAGAACCTGCGCAAGGAACGGCTGCTGGAGCGCCTGTTCCGCGAGGCCGAGGGCCGCATCGGCGGCGATGAGCGGGGCATCTTCTTTGACACCTTCGTGACGCTCTGCGGCGGCCACTTCCAGCTTCACCGTGGCGGCGCCCAAGTGAGGTCGCCGCTGCGGCCCTCTTGAAAACCCCCACCCACCACCCACTTACTGAACAGTTTCAATTTCCTCTCGGAGCACCAATATGGGAAAAATCATCGGCATTGACCTGGGCACCACCAACTCGTGCGTGGCCATCATGGGAGGCAACACCACCAAGGTGATCGAGAACGCCGAAG
>JBJTWS010000122.1:0-11646 GCA_046081905.1 Synechococcus sp.
TCCGGCGTCCTCGATGGCGTCGTGCAGGAGGGCGGCGATGGCCTCGTTCTCGCTGCCGCCGTCTTCCCACACCAGGGCGCTCACGGCGATCAGGTGGGAGAGGTAGGGCACGGGCTTGCCCTTGCGGCGCTGGCCGCGGTGCAGCTGGGCGGCCCAGAGCAGGGCCTCCTCGTAGCGCTCGCTGTGGGCGGGGCTCTGCGCCCGCGGTGCCGGCTCAGGCATAAACCCTATTGCACTCAACAGTCAGGAAGCCGATTCTGGATCCATCGACACCGGGGGGCTCCAGACCATGGAAGACACCCCACCCGAGTCGGCGTCAGGAGTGCGCTGACCATCCGGCCCCTGCTCCAACACTCTCAACGGATCACTGGTTTCCCTGGCGTGTGACGCCGTCGCCGTCCACTGCACCGTTCATGGGTACGCAGCATGGCCGCGGCTCCAGGTGCCCCGGACCCAACGGGAAACCCCACTGGAACCTTGGCCCCAGGTGCCAGCGTCAGCAGCTCCTACCCCCAACATCTGAGACAAGCCCCGTGCCCTCGTCACCGGGCTTTGTCGTGTCTGGGACAGGCTGTATCATGGCTGGACAACGTGTGCCCGGCTCAGGAAGGGTGCTGCAGCAGCTGCTGCAGCACCTCAAGCAGACCATCGGCCAGCGGGCGGGTGCAGCCGAGCTCCTCGCTCCAGATCACGCCGCGCAGGAATTCCTCGGGGCTCACCAGCGCAATGTCCTGCCCCTCCCGCAGCTGCAACTGCTCCAGAGGCACCGAGAGCTCGGCGCGGAAGACGTAAGCCAGCCGCCGCGGATGGTGGTGCTCCAGCCAGAGCTGCACGTGCTCGGGCTGCCAGCTGATCTCCTCGAGCAGCTCCCGCCGCACGGCCTGCTCCGAAGTTTCCCCGGGATCGAGGTTGCCGCCGAACAGGCCCCAGCAGCCGGGGGCCACGATTCCGGGGATGTCGTCGCGCAGTTGCATCAGCCACTGGCCCTGGCGGTGCAGCAGGGCCAGGGCCACGGCGATCGCCACTTCCGGGATCAGAAGCAGAAGGGCAGGAACTGGGTGCGGCAGGCGGCGTAGCCATCCACCAGCGGGCCGAGGCCGATCTGGTGGGCGATGCCCGCGCCGGTGATCGCTTCGGTGAGGATGCCGATCACGAGGCCGAGCATGGCGGCGCGGCCGTTGAAGAGTTCGGCGGCCCGCAGCTGCTCGCGGTGAATCTGCTCTTCGGCGCGGTTGCGGAACCACTGCTCGTTGGCCTGGGGGTTGCTCATCGGTGGGGTGGCGAAGGGACAGGGGGAACGCGGGTCAGTCCGCGGGGGTGGGCTGGAGCAGCGCCAGGGTCAACCAGGCGCCGAACAGGGCCACAGCGAGGGAGGCGATCATTTCGCGCGTGGGGCCAGGTCGCTGGGACGGCTGAGCACGAAGCTCACCATGGCGGTGAGAACCACGCCGATCACGACGACGGTGGCGATGGCGGCGGTGTAGTCGGTGGTCATGGCGATCAACCGAGGCCGAGTTGGGAGAGGATGCCCTGGCCGGTGAGCAGCTCGGTGGCGAGGCCGATCACGAAGCCGAGCATGGCCAGACGACCGTTCCAGGTTTCGGCGAAGCCGACGAAACCGAAGCGGGGGGAGGAGGGATCCATGGGGTGTTACGGGATGTTGCATGAATTGTAACAGGCTGTGACGAGGCAAGCGCTGGGCGGTTCTCCTCCCCCTGCCGTTTGTGCGGAAAAGCCCCTCGGCAATTCTGCTTAGAGTGGGAAGGCTGCCGTTGACGCGTTCGGATGCCCGTGCCAGCGGATCTCCCAGCAGGCCTCCAGCCAGGCGGTGGCTCGTGAACGAGGAGCCCCGACAACCTTCAGGTCCGGTGGCCCTGCTGCCGGTGAGCGTCCCGGCGGACCTGGGCGATGAGCCGATCGAGCTGGCCCCCGATGTGTGGTGGGTGGGTCGGCGCCTGCCCGATGACCGCTTCCAGAGCCACGCCTACTACCTGCGCCAGGGCGACCAGGGGGTGCTGATCGACCCCGGCTCCCCGCTCACGATCGAAACCACCCTCGCGAAGGTGGCCCGCATCGATGACCTCGAGGCGATCCGCTACCTGGTGTGTCACCACTCCGATCCCGACATCACCGCCTGCCTGCCCTATCTGTCGGAGCGGCTGCGGCGGCCCGACGTGCAGGTGGTGACCGAGTGGCGCGCCCGGTCCCTGCTGCGCCACTACGGCCACCGCTTCGACTACTACCTGGTGGAGGAGAACGGCTGGCGGGTGCCGCTGGGCCCGGAGCGGGCCCTGGAGTTCCAGCTCACCCCCTATCTGCACTTCCCCGGGGCGATGGTGTCGTACGACACCTCCACCGCGATCCTGTTCTCCTCGGATCTGTTCGGCGGCTTCGTGCCCGATGCGGCCACCCTGATCGGCACCGATGTGGACACGATCATCCGCGGCGCCACCCCCTTCCATCAGCACTACATGCCCAGCACCGAACTGCTGGTCGCGGGGCTCACGCGGATCCAGCAGCGCTGGCCCCGGATCGCGATGATCGCCCCCCAGCACGGCCATGTGGTGCCCGCTCCGCTGGTGAGGCCGGTGTTCGAGCAGCTCAAGCAGCTCGAGTGCGGTGTGTTCGCCCTGGCCGATGCGGACATCGACCTCGCCCGCCTGCTGCGCATCGCCGAAGCCCGCAGCTCCATGATCGAGCTGGTGCTGGCCCAGTCCGACCCCAACCAGCTGCTGCTGGCCCTGCGGACCCTGCTGCAGCGCATCCAGGGGGTGGACGATTGCCTCCTGGCGATCGAGCTGCCCCAGCAGGGCTGGATCCGCTGGAATGGCTCGGCGACGGAACCCATGCCGGCGCCGCCGCCGAAGGACTGGGTGTCGGTGCCCCTGGGGGAGGACCCACCGGCCGTTCTCGCGCTCCGGTTGGTGGAGGGCCAACCCCCCGACCCCGACCTGCTGGGCATGCTGCGGGGCATTGCCCCCTCCCTGCGCCCCTGGATCGAAACGGTGGTGGAGGCCCAGGCCGATGCCCTGCGGCTGCGGCTGCTGCAGGAGCAGGTGGGCACCGACCCCCTCACCGGCCTGCGCAACCGGCGCAGCCTCGACGAGGCCTACCCCGAGGGCGATTACGCCCTGCTCTCCTTCGACATCGACCACTTCAAGCAGGTGAACGACAGCTGCGGCCACGCCGCCGGCGATGCGGTGCTCCGCCAGGTGGCGGGGGTGATGCTGCGCTCGATGCGGGAGCGGGATCGGGTCTATCGCCTCGGCGGCGAGGAGTTCCTGATCGTGCTCCCCCAGATCGATGCGGCCACCGCCCGGTCGATCGGGGAGCGCATCCGCGCCCAGGTGAAGGCCCTCGATCTGGCTGGCCTGGCCCCCGGCGGGCAGTTGTCGATCAGCGCGGGCCTCTACGTGAGCGACCCCAAGAAGCCGATCGATTTCCCGGTTGCCCTGGCCCTGGCCGATGGGGCCCTTTATCTCTCCAAGGAGCAGGGTCGTGACCGTCTCACCGTCGCCTGAGCCCAGGGCGCGGCCCGCCGGCATCGGAAGCGGGGGCCGGCGCCGGCTGCCCCTGCTGCTCGAACCTCTCCTGGCCCTCGGGCTGCTGTCGGCCGCGGTGCTGCCCTTCCTGCATCTCTGGTACCGCAGCCGCGTCGCCCTGCTGGAAGCCGAGGCCGGTGCCCGCATGGATCAGGGCATCAGCGCCCTGCAGACCATCTTCGTGGAGGTGGCCGGTGACTCGCAGCTGATGTCCCGGCTGCCCCTGATCCGCCAGGCCGCCCGTACGCCCACCCCGGCCTCGCTCGCTCTCGTGCCGCCGGTCTTCGGGGCCTTCCTGCAGAGCTACGACCGCTACCTCGCGATCGAACTGCTGGACGGCCGCGGCAGGACCCTGGCAGAGGCCGTCCGCGACTCCCGGCCCTACGCACTGGGGGGTGGAGAGCATCTTCGGGATCATCCCCTGCTGCTGCGCACCGCCCTGGCGCAGGCCCCGGATGCGATCACGATCTCCGATCCCCGCTGGTACCAGGATCCCAGGACGGGCTTTCGCCCCATGACGGTCATGCATGTGCTGCGGACCCTGCCCCGCAACTGGCCCGGCCGCCTGCTGCGGCTGGACATGCGGCTGGATGCCCTGCTGCACGACCTCAAGGCCCAGGTGTTCCTGCCGCGGACGGACCAGGAGGTGGTGGTGCTGGATGCCCGCGGCTACCGCCTCGATCAGGGGGGACGCAACAGAAGCTTCGCCCCGCCGTGGAGCCGGCCCGCGGGAACGGTCCAGCGGGCCGAGACGGCAGAGGGTCTGGTGCTCTGGCGCAGCTTCGATCCCCTTGGCCGTGCCCAGGGCAGCCGGGAGCGCTGGACCTTGGCGCAGCGGATTCCGTCCGAGCGGCTGCAGCAGCTCGGATTGCTGCACCAGCCCGTGGGGCTCGCGCTGGTGCTCACCCTCTATGGCGGAATGGCGGCGTCGGTGACCCTGCTGGCGCTGGCGCGCCGCCGGCGCCGGCGTGAGCGGGCGGAATTTGCCGCGGTGCTGGACTCCCTCCATGACCCCCACGTCCTGCTGCGGCCGATCCGCAATCCGATCGGCCGGATCATCGACTTCCAGGTCGCCCAGCTCAACCAGGCCGCGCACCGCTACAACGGGCCCCAGCCCGGGCTGCCGGGCAGCAGGACCCTGCTCGAATGGATGCCGCATCATCAGCCCTCGGGGCTGCTGAGCGCCTATGCCAACGCCATGGAGCTGGGCGAAGGGGTGGTGCTCGACGACGTGCCCCTGCAGCATCCGGTGCACGGAGCCCGGCGCTTTGAGATCCGTGCCGTGCGGGTCGACCAGATGCTCTGCGTGAGCTGGCGCGATGTGACCGAACGTCGCCAGCTGATCGAGCGCCTGGCGGAATCGGAGAAGCAGTTCCGCCTGCTGGCCGAGAACGCCTCCGATGTGGTGCTGCGCGTCAGCGGCAGCCGGCTGGTGCAGTGGGTGTCGCCGGCCCTCACGGCCATGCTCGGCTGGGCGCCGCAGGAATGGATCGGCCGGCCGGTGGAGGAGCTGCTGCTGCCCTCCCTGCCGGTGGAGGCCGCTCCCCGGGAGGCGGGCCCTGCGCCGGTGGGGATCGAGCGCCGGCGGGTGGCCGATGCCATCGGGCAGCTCCACTGATCGAGATCCACAGCAGTGCGGTGCAGGGGGACCAGCAGCAACCCGATGGCTGGGTGATGAGCTTTCGCACCATCGATGCGGAGGTGGCCCTCGAGCTGGACCTCGAGCAACGGGCCCGCTTCGACCCCCTCACGGGCCTGCTGAACCGGGGCGAGATCCTGCAGCGGCTGCAGGCCCTCTCCACGGGCCGGCGCCGCCGGGGCGAGGGGCGCCTGATGCTGCTCTTCTGCGATCTGGATCGCTTCAAGGAGGTGAACGATCGCCACGGCCACCAGGCCGGCGATGCCGTGCTGCGGGCCGTGGCCGACCGGGTGCATGCGGTGGTGCGCCGCGGCGACCTGGCCGGCCGCATGGGGGGCGATGAGCTGCTCGTGGTGCTGGTGGGCATCCAGGAGCCGGCCGATGCCCTGGCCGTGACGGAGAAGCTGCGCCGCTCCCTGGCCGAACCCATCCCCTGGGAGGGCGAAGCGCTGCGGGTTTCGGTGAGCATCGGCCTCACCGAGATGGACCCGGAGGAATCGGTGGACGAGGCCCTCCATCGGGCGGATCAGGGGATGTACCGCGCCAAGCGCTCCGGCCGCGATGGGGTGGTGGCCCTCTGAGCCGCGGGGCCTGGCCCCGAAGAGCCGCTGACAGAGCCCGCTGGGCTCGCCACCCTGATGGGGCAGGCGCGGAACGCATGGGGCGGGGCGATGGCAAACGGACCGGATGGCTGGGGCCGGGCGGCGGTTGGGCTCGCGGTCGCCGGCTGCTTCCTCGGCGGTGCGGTTCTGGCGGCTCCCCCTGAACGGATTCAGCGCTTCGGCGACGGGGTCCCCGCGGCCGCGGCGCCGCTGCGGGAGGGCCCCCTGGAGGCCACGCTAGAGCTGCGCCCCCGGGCGGGGGAGCAGGACATCCCGTTGGTGGAGCCGGTGGTGACGGTGCGGCTGCAGGGGCGGGTGGTGGGCCAGCTCCACGGCGAGGAGCGGGCGGGGCCGATGGCGCCCGATGGACTGGTGCAGATCGCCGAGCTCGATCCCACCAACCCCTGGCCCGAGGTGCTGCTCTCCTCCTTCACCGGTGGCGCCCACTGCTGCAACAGCACCGTGGTGCTCACCAGCACAGCCGATGGCAGCCGCTGGCGCACCGTGGCGCTGGAGCTGCTGAACGGGGGGCCGGAGCCCGCCCGCCAGCCCCTGCCGGATGGCCGCTGGCGGATCGTGACCGTGGACAACCGCTTCCTGTATCGCTTCGCCTGCTACGCCTGCAGCGTGGCGCCGGTGCAGGTGCTGGAACTTCAGGGGGATCGCTTCGTGGATGTGTCCGCCGATCCCCGCTTCCGCCCCCTGTTCGCCGCCGACCGCGACCGGCTGAAGGCCTGGTTCCAGGAGCCGGATCCCAACAGTCCCAATGGCTTTCTGGCGGGCTGGGTGGCCACCGAGGCCCGCCTCGGGGCGGCGGGACCCGCCTGGGCGGAGATGCTGCGCCGCTACGAGCGCTCCAGCGACTGGGGCCTGAGCGAATGCCGCGCCGGCTTCGATGGGGAGGGCCGCTGCCTGGCGCCGGAGGTGCGCTACGGCTCCTTCCCGGAGGCGCTGCGGGCCTTCCTGCTGGAAACGGGCTACCTCACCCCCGCCGACCTGCCGGGCCGGTGAGGATGTCGTGGCAACGGCGGCAGCGCCCGGGGGCGTTTGCTCCAGGCTGGGGGTTGCGACCCCGGCCGGAGTTTGTTCTTTCACATCCGCCACCAGATCCGCTACGCCTACAGCCGGCCGGTGTTCCTCGAGCCGATGACCCTGCGGCTGCTGCCCCGCCAGGACGGCACCCAGGCGCTGCTGCACCACCGCCTTGCGGTGGAGGAGCCGCCCGATGGCCTCACGCTCGTCCTGGAGCCCGGCGGCGGCGATGCCCAGGTGCTGTGGTTCCAGCAGGAACGCCAGACGCTGGAGCTGGAGGCGGAGATGCTGGTGGAAACCCGCCGCACCAACCCCTACGACTGGATCGTGACCGAGCCCGCCGCCCTGCGGCTGCCGCTCCGCTATGAGCCGGTGCTGGCCGCGGCCCTGGCGCCCTTCCGCCAGCGCACCCCGCCCGGGGATGTGACCGCCTGGGCGCACCGCCTGGCGGAGGAGGTGGACTCCTCCACCACCGATTTCCTGATCACCCTGGCCGATCGCATCCACCATGGCTTCCACCATGTGGGGCGCCCCGATGGGGCGGCGCTGCCGCCGGCGCAGACCCTGCGGGAGCGGCAGGGGGCCTGCCGCGACACGGCGGTGCTCTACGTGGCGGCCTGCCGCAGCCTCGGGCTGGCGGCCCGCTTCGTAAGCGGCTACTCGATGCACCACCCGCCGGAGGTGAGCGAGCACGAGCTCCACGCCTGGGCGGAGGTGTACGTGCCGGGGGGCGGCTGGCGCAGCTACGACCCCAGCCTCGGCCTGGCGGTGGCCGATGGCCACGTGGCCCTGGCGGCGGCGGCGGATCCGGAGCTGGCGGCGGTGGTGAGCGGCACCTACCGCGGCACCGGCGTGAGCTCCGCGATGAGCTACTGGGTGCAGCTGCGGGCGGCGGAGGAGCGGGAGGCCCTGGGCGTGGATCTCTGATCGCAAAAAAGCCGCCCCGTTTCCGGAGCGGCTGGGCTTGGGGGGGCGGGCCGAAGCGGCCCGCCGGGTGGATCACCAGCGACCGCCGCCGCCACCGCCGTAGCCGCCACCACCGCCATAGCCACCGCCGCTGCGGCCACCGCCACCGCCACCGCCGCTGGGACGGGGCTCGGCTTTGTTCACGCGGATGGCGCGACCCATCCATTCGACGTTCTGAAGGTCGTCGATGGCCTTGGTCTCATCGGCCTCGTTGGCCATTTCCACGAAGGCGAAGCCACGCTTGCGGCCCGTTTCCCGGTCGAGGGGCACGCTGCACTTGCGCACCTGTCCGTACTCGGCGAACAGCTGCTGGAGATCCTCCACTTCGGCATCGAAGGAGAGGTTCCCGACGTAAATAGACATGAACTCGTTGAACTATGAACCGATCCGAAAACAGCCCAGAAGAAAGTGGCTAGCTCGCTTGCGAGAAATCTTGGAATCGGCTTTCACCCTACAGCACCTTTCGCCCTCCCCTCCCATAAAAAATGGCCGGCTCTCCAGGGAGCCGGCCAAAAAAAGGGCTGGCCCCTGGGGCCAGCCGTTCGTGGTTGCTTCCGGCTTCAGCCGAGGCCGATCTGGGACAGGATGCCCTGGCCGGTGAGGAGCTCGGTGGCCAGGCCGATCACGAAGCCCAGCATGGCCAGACGGCCATTCCAGGTCTCCGCGA
This sequence comes from Synechococcus sp., assembly GCA_046081905.1. GTDB lineage: Bacteria > Cyanobacteriota > Cyanobacteriia > PCC-6307 > Cyanobiaceae > CBW1002. The sequence goes on from JBJTWS010000122.1 coordinate 8,449, forward strand.
AAGCCACGAAGCCGAAGCGGGAGTCGGAGGAAGCCATGGTTGTAACGGTGTGTTTCATGAATCGTATCGGCTTGTGAAGGATTCTGGGCGGGGCGGGGCGCCCGGATCCCGGTTTCCGCACGGGCGGATCTCCCCCCTGGCGCTGCCCGCACGGCCATGCTCAGCGGAGCCATGCCCTGCGGCTCACTTCCCCTTGCTGCAGGGCAGTGGGTGGAAGCCGGCTCCCCCCTCCCTCCAGCCCAGGTGGGCCGACCCCCGCACCGGCGCCCGCAGCGGCTCCGCCGGGGGCACGCTGGGGTTGGTGGGATAGCCGCGCCCATCGAAGATCAGGCGGGCGTAGTAGCCGTGGCCGGCGTCGATCCGCACCCGGCTCACCAGGTCGCGCCAGCCGCGGGTGCGCTGGTCGGTCACGATCAGCGGCTCCTTGAACAGCGACATCCGGCTCACCAGCTCCAGCCCCTAGCCCTGCCGCCGGAAGATCAGCAGCGGGCAGCCCCCGGTGCCGCACACCATCGGCCCCAGCACCGTGGCCACCACCTCCTCCCCGGCCGCCGGGTCGAGATCCACCGTGTCGTAGGCGTAGCGCAGGCTGCCGGCGGCTTCACAGCCCTGCCGGATCAGCCGCCGGGTCGCCTGGCGCGCCTCCGCGGATCCCGGATCCGGTCCATGGCCTTCGGCATCCCGGATCGACCGGCGGAACAGTTCCTGTCGCAGGGCCTTCTCCAGGGCGGGATCGGGCTGGGCCTGGGGCGCCGCGGTGCGGATCACCACCGGTTCCGGGCCGCTGCCCTGGGCCAGGGCGGCGCCAGCCAGCACGCTTCCGCCGGCCAGGAGCGGCAGCAGCGGCAGCCATGGCAGAACGCGTGCCGTCCTCATCCCATCTCCCCGGCGTCGGCGGAGCGCACCGCCAGGGGCACCACCACCTCCAGCAGGTCGAGCGGCTCGGCCGGGTCGGCGGGCACCGCCAGCACCAGGGTGTGGGCCTTCGGGTGGGTGTGGGGTTCCTTCTCCAGCACCTCCAGGGCCAGCAGCGTCTGCTCCAGCAGCGCCGCCTTGGTCTCCAGCAGCTGCACGAAGTCGTCGCAGGTCCAGCGGGACCCCTCGCCGCGGCAGGGGAAGCGCTCCAGCAGTTCGAGGATCTCCAGCTCCTCCAGGGGAGGCAGTGCCTCCTCCTCCCACACCAGCAGGGCCGTGCCATCGAGGGCATTGCTCTGCAGCAGCTCCGCCTCCCCCGCCAGCAGCGCCTCCAGGGAGGGTTCGGTGTCGTCGCGCTCGATCGCCTGCAGCAGGGCCTCCAGCACCAGCTGGGTGTCTTCCTCCAGGCTGCTGCCATGGCGGGCCAGCAGGCTGGTGATCGCTCCCTCGATCTCCTGGGCGGGCAGCACCAGGGTGAGGGCCTGGCGGATCGCCTCGATCACATCGCCGGCGTCCTGGCCTTCGGCGTCCACGAGCAGATCCGGATCGGCCAGGAAGCGGTCGATCGCGGTGAGCACCAGGGCCTGTTCCGGAGAGAGGGCACTCATGGCCGCGGTGCTGGCAATGCCTGCAGCATGGCCAGAGAATTCCGGCCCCGCCAGAACCCACGGCCGCCTCGAAGGCGCAGCCGCGCCGCGAGCCAAGCCCCCTACTCCTCCACCTTCAGCACATCCACCGGCCCTTGCCCGAGCCGGTTGAGTTCCTCGGCGGCCCGGATGGCGGCCTCATGGGTGTGGAAGCGGTGGGCTTCCGCGGGGGTGGCCACATCCACCAGGTGCTGATCCTCACCGCTCAACCCGAGGAAGCACTGGCGTTCCAGGTGCTGGATCACGTAGTGCTCCGCCTGGGTGCAGTCCATCGGATGGGCCGGATCGATCGCAGGCGCCCAGAAGTGCATAGCAAGGACCGTGGATTCCCTTCAGGCTAGGAGCACTTCGCCGGCCAGACTGGCCCCATGGCGATCGTGCAGGCCCGCGGACTCTCCCGCACCTTCCGGGTGGCGGACAAGGATCCGGGGCTGGCCGGCACCCTGCGCCACTTCCTTTGCCGCCGTCACCGGTTGGTGAGCGCGGTGCGCTGCATCGACTTCGCGATCGAGCCCGGCGAGATCGTGGGCTTCCTCGGGCCCAACGGCGCCGGCAAGACCACCACCCTCAAGATGCTCGCCGGCCTGATCCACCCCACCGCCGGCACGGCCCGGGTGGCGGGCCACGAGCCCTGGCGCCGCGAGGCCGCCTTCCTGCGGCGGATCACGCTGGTGATGGGCAACCGCCAGCAGCTGCTCTGGGATCTGCCGCCGCTGGAATCGTTCCGGGTGAATGCCGTCATCTACGGCCTCGACGACCGCGAAGCGCAGCGGCGGATCGGCGAACTGGCCGAGATGCTCGAGCTCGGCGAGGAGCTGCGCCGCCCCGTGCGCAAGTTCTCCCTCGGCCAGCGCATGAAGGCGGAGCTGCTGGCGGCGCTGCTGCACCGGCCGGAGGTGCTCTTTCTCGATGAACCCACCCTCGGCCTCGATGTGAACGCCCAGGCGCGGGTGCGGGAGTTCCTGGCCACCTACAACCGCCGCACCGGCGCCACCGTGCTGCTCACCAGCCACTACATGGGCGATATCACCGCCCTCTGCCCGCGGGTGCTGCTGATCCACCAGGGCCAGCTCTTCCACGACGGCTCCCTGGCCGACCTCACCCAGCGCCTGGCCCCGTGTCGCGAGGTGCGGCTGGAGCTGGCCGAGCTGCACCCGGCGGAGGCCTTTGCCGGCTTCGGCCAGCTGGAGGCGCTCCAGGGCCATCAGGTGCGGCTGCTGGTGCCGCGTGAGCAGCTCACCGAGCAGGTAGCGGCCCTGCTGGATCGCTTCGTCGTGGTGGCTCTGGAGGTGAGCGACCCGCCGATCGAGGAGCTGATCGGCGGCCTGTTCCGCCAGCGTGGGCAGGCCCTCGCCGGGGGTGGCGCATGAGGCGGGCCTGGCGGGTGGCGCGGGCGCTGCTGGGCAGCCAGTACGCGCTGATGCTCGAATACCGGGCCGAGATTGCCCTGTGGGCCCTGTCGGGGGTGTTGCCGCTGATCATGCTGGGCGTGTGGAGTGGCTCGGGCGCTGGGGCGGCGGCCGGACTGTCGCCCCAACAGCTCAGCCACTACTTTTTGGCGGCCTTTGTGGTCCGCCAGTTCACGGTGGTGTGGCTGATCCACGTGTTTGAGGAGGACGCCCTGCAGGGCAGGCTG
>JBJTWS010000123.1:0-15811 GCA_046081905.1 Synechococcus sp.
ACGCCGGAGCGTCACGTGGACACCCGGGTGGTGGATGTTCATATCTCCCGGCTGCGCTCCAAACTGGAGGACGATCCCGCCAATCCCGAGCTGATTCTCACGGCCCGGGGCACGGGGTATCTGTTCCAGCGCATCGTTGACGCCGTTGCCTCCGAAGGAAGCTGACAACCCGGTCCGCGGCCCCCAGCGGCCCCGGAGCAGCCGGCCCAGGCCCAGCCGCGCGATCCGGCGCCTGGTGGTCTGGTACAGGCGCAACCCCGCCGTGACCCGGGTGGTGGGCACCGCCACGGCCGCGGGCAGCGTGGCCGGGAGTGTGGCGGGCTCCGTGGCCGGGGCCGCCGGCTCGATGGCGGGCAACGTGGCCGGATCGATGGTCTCCAGCGCCGGCACCGTGGCCGGCACGGTGCTCACCCCCCTGGTGTTCGACCCCCTGCGGCGGCTGCAGCGGGGCCAGGGGGGCAGCGGCGCCGAGATCCGCGATGCCGATCGCCTCTGGGTGGCCGTGGACGGCATGGGCGGCGACCATGCCCCGGGCCCGATCCTGGAGGGCTGCCTCAGCGCCGTGGAACTGCTGCCGCTGCGGGTGCGCTTCGTGGCGGAGAGCGGCCCGCTGCAGCAGGCGGTGGCGGAGCTGGGCCTGCAGGAATCCCTGGATTCGGCCCTGGCCCGCGGCCTGATCGAACTGGTGCCCAGCGGCCCCTCGGTGGGGATGCACGAGGAGGCCACCGTGGTGCGCCGCAAGCGCGACGCCAGCATCAACCTGGCCATGGACCTGGTGAAGGGCGGCCAGGCCACCGCCGTGTACTCGGCCGGCAACTCCGGGGCGGTGATGGCCTCCGCCATCTTCCGGCTGGGGCGCCTCAAGGGGATCGACCGCCCCGCCATCGGCGCCCTCTTCCCCACCAAGGACCCCGAGCAGCAGGTGCTGGTGCTCGATGTGGGCGCCAACATGGACTGCCGCCCCGAATGGCTGCACCAGTTCGCCCTGCTGGGCAACATCTACAGCCACGATGTGCTGCAGGTGGCCCGGCCCCGCATCGGCCTGGTGAACATCGGCGAGGAGGAGTGCAAGGGCAACGACCTCTGCCTGCGCACCTACCCGCTGCTGGCGGCGGAGAAGCGCTTCCTCTTCGCCGGCAACTGCGAGGGGCGCGACATCCTCTCGGGCGATTTCGACGTGGTGGTGTGCGATGGCTACACCGGCAACGTGCTGCTGAAGTTCCTCGAGAGCGTGGGCAGCGTGCTCCTGGATGTGATCAAGGCCGAACTGCCCCGGGGTCGCCGCGGCAAGCTGGGCAGTGCCTTTCTGATCGGCAACCTGCGCCGCATCAAGAAACGCCTCGACCACGCCGAACACGGCGGCGCCCTGCTGCTGGGGGTGAACGGCGTCTGCGTGATCGGCCATGGCTCCAGCCGCGCCCTCTCGGTGCTCAGCGCCCTGCGGCTGGCCCACTCCGCCGCCAGCCACCACGTGATGGACGACCTCCACGCCCTCGGCGGCCAGCAGCCCGCAGCGGCCACGGAAACGGCAACCGCCTGTGGTTGACTGAGCCCAACCGTGGGCTGATCAGGTGGCGTTCGGGGCAGGCGCAGCGCTCCAGGGCATGGCCCAGGGCATGGCACTGGTGGGATGCGGCAGCGTCCTGCCCACCATGAGCGTCAGCAACGAGCGCCTGAGCGAGCGGGTCGAGACCAGCGACGAGTGGGTCCGCAGCCGCACCGGCATCGGCGCCCGGCGGGTGGCCGGCCCCGACGAAACCCTCACCAGCCTCGCCGCCGGGGCGGCCCGGCGGGCCCTGGAGCACGCCGGCTGGGAAGCAGACAGCGTGGATCTGATCCTGCTGGCCACCTCCAGCCCCGACGACCTCTTCGGCACGGCTCCCCGCATCCAGGCCAGCATCGGGGCCAGCGGCGCCGTGGCCTTCGACCTCACCGCCGCCTGCAGCGGCTTCCTCTTCGCCTTGATCACCGCGGCCCACTACCTGGCCGGCGGCAGCATGCGCCGGGTGCTGGTGATCGGCGCCGACCAGCTCAGCCGCTGGGTCGACTGGGACGACCGCCGCACCTGCGTGCTCTTCGGCGACGGCGCCGCCGCGGTGGCGGTGGAGGCCTGCCCTCCCGCGGAGAGCGGCCTGCTGGGCTTCCGCATGCGCTCCGACGGCAGCCGCAACGCCTGCCTCACCCTCGCCCAGACCTCCGAGCGACAGCCGCTGCTGGCCGATCTCACCGCCCAGCGCGGGGGCTTCGCGCCGATCCACATGAACGGCCAGGAGGTGTACAAGTTCGCCGTGCGGGAAGTTCCCGCCGTGCTGGCGGAGGTGCTGGAGGGCTGTGGCGTGGAGGCCGGCCAGCTCGACTGGCTGCTGCTGCACCAGGCCAACCAGCGCATCCTCGATGCCGTGGCGGAGCGGTTCCACGTGCCCCCCGAGCGGGTGCTGAGCAACCTCGCCCACTACGGCAACACCTCGGCGGCCACGATTCCGCTGATGCTCGATGAGGCGGTGCGCGATGGCCGCGTGCGCCCCGGCCATCTGCTGGCCAGCAGCGGCTTCGGGGCGGGCCTGAGCTGGGGCGGTGCCCTGCTGCGCTGGAGCGGACCCAGGAGTTGAGGCCGCAGGCCAGCCAGGCCAGCGCCGTAATCTCCTGCCGATCACACGAGCTGCAGCGGATGGGCATTGCCTGGGTGTTTCCTGGCCAGGGTTCCCAGAAGGTGGGGATGGCCGATGGGGTGCTGGAGCTGCCCGGTGCCCGCGAGCGCTTCGCCCAGGCCTCCGAGCTGCTGGGGCGGGATCTGCTGGCGATCTGCGCCGGTACGGCCGAAGGCCCCCTCGCCGACCTGAACGACACCCGCAACACCCAGCCGGCCCTGTTCGTGGTGGAGAGCCTGCTGGTGGATGAACTGCGGCGCCAGGGCCGCAGCGCCAGCCTGGTGGCGGGCCACAGCCTCGGGGAGCTGGTGGCCCTCTACGCCGCCGGGGTGTTCGATGCCGACACCGGCCTGGCGCTGATGCGGCGCCGCAGTGAGCTGATGGCTGCCGCCGGTGGGGGCGCCATGACCGCCGTGATGGGCTTCGATCGCGCCGAACTCGACGACCTCGTGGCCGCCACCGAAGGTGTGGTGATCGCCAACGACAACAGCAGTGCCCAGGTCGTTCTCTCGGGCACGCCGGAAGCCGTGGCGGCGGTGAGCGGCTGCCTCCAGCGCAAACGGGCGATCCCTCTGGCGGTGAGCGGCGCCTTCCATTCCCCCTTCATGGCCGAAGCCGCCGAGGCCTTCGCCGCCGAACTCGAAGCGGTGCCCTTCGCCGATGCCGCCATCCCGGTGCTCAGCAACACCGACCCCACCCCGGAAACCAACGGCGCCGCCCTGCGTGCCCGCCTCACCAGCCAGATGACCTCAGGCGTGCGCTGGCGGGAGACGATGGAGCGCTTCAGCCAGGAAGGAATCGACACCAGCGTGGAGATCGGCCCCGGCAACGTGCTCAGCGGCCTGATCAAGCGCAGCTGCAGCGGCGTGACCACCGCCCAGATCGCCTCCGCCGCGGATCTGGGACTGTGAACGCGCCCCCGGACGAACCCGGCCGCGGCCCCCGGCCCGGCTCCCGCCCGGTGCAGGCCGTGAAGCGGGTCCTGCGGCGGCGGCGGAAGCCGCCCGAGCCCCCGGCCCTGCTGAGCACCCCGAAACCGAGCCTCACCTACCGGCTGATCAGCTACCTGCTCGTCTTCCCGATCTACCGGCTGCTGTTCCGGGGGCGCACGTCCGGCAACACCAACGTGCCACTGGAGGGCGCCCTGGTGGTGGTGGCCAACCACGGCTCCCACCTGGACCCCCCCCTGCTGGGCCATGCCCTCGGGCGCCCCGTGGCCTTCATGGCCAAGGCGGAGCTGTTCCGGGTCCCCCTGCTGGGGCCGATCATCCGGGCCTGCGGCGCCTATCCGGTGGCCCGCGGCGCCAGCGACCGGGAAGCGATCCGCACCGCCACCGACCGGCTGCTGCAGGGCTGGGCCACCGGGGTCTTCCTCGATGGCACCCGCCAGGCGGATGGACGGGTGAACGATCCCCAGCCGGGGGCGGCCCTGCTGGCCGCCCGGGCCGGGGTGCCGCTGCTGCCGGTGGCGATCGTGAACAGCCACCGGGCCCTGGGCCCGGGCCGCCAGAGCCTGCGGCTGGTGCCGATCCACATCCGCATCGGCACGCCGATCCCGCCTCCCGCCTCCCGCCGCCGCCCGGACCTCGACGCCGCCACGCGGGCCTGCCAGGAACAGATCAATGCCCTGCTGGATCAGGGGCTGCTCAGCGGTGCCCCGGAGCCAGCCCGGCTCGCTCCAGCCAGGGGCGCAGATGCTCCACCGCCCAGCCCCTGACATCCCGGCCGCTCACCACCCACAGGGCCGCCCGCAGCCCATCGCCCCACACCTTGCTGCGGCCCTCCGGCTCGCAGAGAGTGCCGCAGGGCACCGCCACCGGCGTCAGCCGGATGCCGCGGCTGCCGGCCACGATGCGTCCCACCAGCAGGGCCCGGTCCATGTGGTCGCTGCTGGTGACCAGCAGGGCATGGCGGATCCGGGCCTGACGCAGGTCATCCACCAGGGAGGTGAAGTTCGAGAGGGTGTCGTGGGCGCGGTAGTCGAGCTTCACGCGGCCCGCCGGCAGCCCCTCCCGCTCCTCGAACAGCCAGTGGGCGTACTCCGGGTTGGTGCCGCCGCTCACCACCACCGGCAGCCCGTCCCGCACCGCCAGTCGGGCAGCGGCCTCCTCGCGGCTGGCATCACCCCCCAGCACCAGGATCATCTGGGGCGCGGGCGCCTGGGGCCACCACCAGCCCCGCGAGAGCACCAGCAGGCCGCTGCCCAGCAGCGGCAGCAGCAGCCAGCCCAGCCGCCCACCGGCGCGGGGGCGGGGCTGCCGCCGCCGGCGGGGAGCGGGCTCCGGCCGCGCCGGCCCCGGCTCCGGTTGGCGCGTGCGGTTGCGGGGCGGCACGGGCGCCAGGGCACGGCGGACCCGGCGGCGCGGCGGCGGCGGCTGGCGCGGGGTGGCGGCCATCAGGGCACCTCCACCGGGCTGGTGGGGTAGAGCGGCAGCACCGGCTGCCAGGGGGCCGCCTGCGCGGCGGCCGCAGCCCTGCGGGAACGGGCCAAGAGCCGCTCCACATCGGCAGGCAGCACCACCTCCGCCGCCAGTCGCGGAGCGGTGGGCTCCAGCTCCGCCAGCAGGGCCTCCTGGCGCAGCAACCGCGGCGGCCGTCGCTCCTCCACCCCAGCCTCTCCAGCCGCAGCGGCGGCGTAGAGGCCCGCCACCACACCCCGGCGCGGCAGGGTCTGCACCAGCCAGAAGGGGGCCTCCGCCGGTGCTGTTTCCTCCGCCAGCAGCCGCTCGGCGATCAGGCTGAAGCTGCCCACCCCATCGAGGGGAAGGCCAAGCTGCTGGGCCAGGGTTCGGGCAAACACCACCGAGAGGCGGGTGCCCGTGAAGCCCCCGGGGCCGGTGGCCACCGCCAGGCGGGTGAGCCGGGGCCAGAGGGCGGCCGGCAGCACGGCCTCCACGCTGGGGAGCAGCTGGTTGGAGAGGGAGCGCCCCAGGGGGAAGGCGGCGCAGCGGGGAGCCTCACCCTCCACGCCCAGGGCGCAGGCCGCCACCCCGAAGGTCTCACTGGAACTGTGCAGCGCCAGCAGCCACTCCTGGGCGGAGTCCTGCGGCGAAGCGGGCATCGCCGGCGGCGCTGCCGCAGGGGAGGGGGAGGCACTCATGAGGGAAGCTTCTCTCCCGGGCGGAGCCGGTGCCAGCGTCCCGGCTCCGCGCGGAAACTGTCACAGCCGCGCACATCCCACTCCACCCCCACGGCTCCGGCCGGAAGATCCAGCACCTGCACATGGATGCGGGGCTGGCGCGGGCGAAAGTCAGGGGCGTCGCTGAGATGGGGGGCGCCGTGCTGGCGCTCCACTGCGTGGTAGGCCTGGCAGCGGTCCACCCAGTGGCAATCCACGCAGATGCACATGCCGCAAGGGTCCCGGCCGTGGGCCATTCTGCCGGCCCAGCCGGCCGCTGCGGAGGCCGCTGCGGGGGCGGCGGCCGCACAGCTGCGGCAGCGGCTGGCGCCGGAGCGCTGGCCCCTGCCGATCGAGGCGCTGCCGACCGATGCGGTGCTGGTGGGGGGAGCGGTGCGCGATGGCCTGCTGAACCGGTTACCGGAGCGCCCCGACCTGGATCTGGTGGTGAACGAAGACGCCATTGCCCTGGCCCGGCGGCTGGCCCGGCGGCTGGGGGGGAGCTGCGTGGTGCTCGATCCGGAGCGGAGCATCGCCCGGCTGGTCCTGCGGGGCTGGACCGTGGACCTGGCACGGTGCTGCGGCTCGGATCTGGCCTCCGATCTGCGGCGACGGGATTACACCGTGAATGCGATCGCCCTGCCATTGCGGGCCGGAGCGGCCCTGGTGGATCCCACCGGCGGCCTGGCGGATCTGGAGCGGCGGGAGCTGGTGGCCGTGAGCGAGGCCAACCTGCTGGAGGATCCACTGCGGCTGCTGCGGGGCCTGCGGCTGGCGGCGGAGCTGGAGTTCCGCCTGTCGCCATCCACCACCGGCTGGCTGGAGCGCCACCGCCGCCAGCTGGGGGGCGTGGCGGGCGAACGGGTGCTGGGCGAACTGGAGAAGCTGGCGGCCGCCCCGGCGGGGGAGCGGGGGCTGGCGGAGGTGATCCGGCTGGAGCTGCTGCTGCCCTGGGGAGCGGAACCCACGGCGGCAGGGCCCCTGCTGGCCCTGGACCGGGAAGCGGCCCCATGCCGGGGATTCTCTGCGGCAGAGGCCGCCTGGGCCCTGCCCCTGGCCCGGCTGGCCCAGCTGCTGGCGCCCGAGGTGGTGGAGCGGCTGCATGGCAGCCGGCGGCTGCAGCAGCAGTGCGCCCGGCTGCGGCGCTGGCTGCAGCGGCTGGAGCCCACGGGCAACCTGGAGGCCCTGGACGAGGAAACCAGGCTGCAGCTGCAGCAGGAACTCGAGCCGTTGCTGCCGGCACTGCTGCTGTGCCTGCCGGCCGCGGCCGCGAGCGAGCCACTGCGGCGCTGGCGCGATCCTGCCGATCCCCTCTTCCATCCGCGCCCCCCGCTCGATGGACGGCGGCTGCAGCAGACCCTTGGCATCCCCGCGGGACCCCGCCTCGGGGAGCTGCTGGCCCACCTCACCCGGGAGCGGGCCTACGGGCGGCTACCGGTGGCCGGGGAGGGTCCCGCGCAAGAGGAGATGGTGCTGGAGCGGGCACGGCAATGGTGGGAAGCCCGTACCTGATGCCGGGAAGCGGACCGGCGACATGATTAACTTTGGAATGCAAAGGCGTGTCGAAGAGGTTTTTCCTCGCCTGCTGAAGCTTTTCCTCCTATCCCCTTCCCTCCCATGAGCGTTCGTCTCTACATCGGCAATCTGCCGGAAGCTTTTGATGCCAAGGAGCTCGAGGCTCTGCTGGCCACCGTGGGCAAGGGGATTCGCTTCAAGTCGGTCACCGACCGCGACACCGGCGTCTGCCGCGGCTTCGGCTTCGCCAACGTGGAGGATCCCAAGCTTGCCGATGCTGTGATCGAGCAGCTGAACGGGCATGAATTCGGCGGCAGCAGCCTGCGGATCGAGATTTCCGAGCGCCGCGATGCCCGTCCGGCCGCCGGCGCCACCGGCCGCCCCGGCAGTGCCCCCACCGCCGCCCGCAAGGCGATCAACAAGGTGGTGCACGCCGACAACGTCGACACCGAAGCCCCCGATCCCCGCTGGGCCGGCGAACTGGCCAAGCTCAAGGATCTCCTGCACAAGCAGACGGCTGCCGTCTGAAGATTCCGGGGAACCAGAGCTCCCGAGTCGGAGTCCGCACAGGACTCTGCTTCGGGGGCTTTGTCCTGGCGGAAAGTTTTTCTCCCCTGCTGTCAGCTGGTAGAGGCCAACACCAGCGAGGAGATGCAGCGTTTCAGCTTCACCTTCGCCGCCGACACCAACCGGAGCAAAGCGACAGCACCGCCCTCAATCGCGCCTCCCCAAGGACAAGACGAGCGCAATCACCCCTCACCGTAGCGGCCTCCCTCGCTCCTCTGCAGAACAGCCAAGCGCTGCCGGAGCTCAGCGACACGGACAGAATCTGGCGGATCGAAGACGGCAGGGTCCATCCATGGCAGGCGGGAGCGGAGGCATGAGCGAGGGCCCCTTTCCCGAGGCGTGGTACCGCCAGTGGTCGTGGCAGGGGCGTCGGGTGGCATATGTCGTCTGCCGAGCTATCGGGAAGGGCAGTGACGCCCCGCGGCCTGCGGTGGTGCTGGTGCATGGCTTCGGGGCCTGCAAGGAGCACTGGCGCCACAACGTGGCGGCACTGGCTGCAGCGCACGATGTCTATGCCCTGGACCTCATCGGCTTCGGAGAAAGCGAAAAGCCCCCCTCGCGCCTGGCGGGGGAGCCCTCCGCCGAAGGGGATTGCACCTACGGCGTGGAGCTCTGGGCCCAGCAGGTGGTGGCCTTCCTCCAGGATGTGGTGCGCGCCCCCGTGACCCTGGTGGGCAACTCCATCGGCGGGGTTGTGGTCCTGCGCAGCGCCGCCCTGCTGGAGGAGGCGGGCCAGCCGGCCCGGCAGGTGCTGCTGGTGGGCTGCGCCCAGCGAGCCCTTGATGACAAGCGCCTTGCGGAGCAGCCCCCTCTGGCCCGCTTCGGCCGGCCCCTGCTGAAACGTCTGGTGCAGCAGCGCTGGCTAACCCGCTGGCTGTTTGGCCGGCTCAGCCGCGCCGGCGTGTTCCGCCGGGTGCTCGAGGTGGCCTATCCGAGCGGCGCCAACCTCGACGATCAGCTGATTGAGCTGCTTCTGGCCCCCACCCGCGACACCGGTGCCGCAGAGGCTTTCCGCGGCTTCATCAACCTGTTCTATGACCACATGGCCCCAGATCTGCTGAAACACCTGAACACGCCGGTACGGATCGTGTGTGGCGAGGCCGACCCCTGGGAACCGGTGGCGGAAGCGCGCCGCTGGCAGGGCTTCCCCTGTGTACGGGAGCTCCTTGTGCTGCCTGGGCTGGGCCACTGTCCCCACGATGAGGCCCCCGAGCGTGTCAATCCCTTTCTGCTCCAGTCCCTAGCCCAGGAGGCCGGAGCATGACTCCCCACCAATTCTGATCGGCTCTTCCATGGGGGACTGGACACTGATGACCACAGCCCCAACCTGCTCAAGTTCCAGACCCCGATGGCTCCGATCGGAGAGTGGATGCCTGGCACCCGAGCTGGCCCTGGCGAAGTGTGCGACACACTCCCTGAGCCCGCTTCCGGAAGCTCCTCCCCCACCCGTTCGCACGAGCTTCTGGATCTGGTGAATCAGCGAAACGATGGATCAGCCTGCGCCGGCTATGGAGGCGTTGGTCACAATGCCCCCTGCCCCCTCTCCCCAGGCTGCCGCTCTCAGATCTGCGGGCTTGGTGTCGAAGTCGTCGCAGCCGGCCGCGAGGCAGACCTCCAGATCACCGCTCATCGCATGGGCGGTGAGGCCGATCACCGGGATCGAGAGGGTGCTCTCCTGGGCCTTGAGGCGGCGGGTGGCCTCCCAGCCATCCATCACCGGCAGACTCATGTCCATCAGCACCAGATCGGGCAACACCTGGGTGGTGATGGCCACGGCTTCAGCACCATCGAGGGCCAGGAGAATCTCGTAGCCCTTGCGGATCAACCGGCGCGACAGCATGTCGCGATTCATCTCATTGTCCTCGACCAAGAGCAGCCGCGGCATCGGGAATAGGGGGGAAGTGGGCCGGGCTAGCTGAGCAGCCCATCGATCTGTTCAATCAACTCGGAACGCTTCAGGGAGCCCTTGGAGATCACGGTCTGAACCCGGCCATTGAGCCTGAGCTGATCTTCCGGAGTGAGAACTTTTGCGGAAATAACAATAACCGGAATCGATTCTCCCTCCGGCGTGCTCCGCAACAACTCCACAAATTCCAGCCCGTCCATCTCGGGCATCATCAGATCGAGCAGAATCAGCGATGGCCGGGCCCGGGCCACCATCTCCAGCGCCATCCTTCCGTTGGCAGCCACATCCACGGTCCAGCCCTCGCGGCCCAGGCTGCGGCGCAGCATCTCGGCCGAGGAGGCATCGTCCTCCACCACCAGGATGTGGCCCTGGGCAGAGGGGGGCACAATCCGGCCCAGCAGCCGATCGAGCTTGCTCCAGTCCACCGGCTTGGCCAGGCAATCGGTGGCGCCGCGGGCAAAGCCCACCTCCTTGTTATCGCCCATGGTCATCATCACCACGGGAATCAGGCAGAGTTCCTGATCGGATTTCAGGGTCGCCAGAACGCTCCAGCCATCCATGCCGGGCATCATCACGTCGAGGGTGATCACGTCCGGCTTCTCTCGCCGCGCCATCGCGAGCCCCGCCTCTCCCGTGGTGGCCGTGAGCACCTGGAAGCCCTCACGATGCAGGAAGCGCGCCAGCAGATCCACAGCCGTCGGATCGTCGTCGATCACCAGGACCCGGCCCCGGGAGGTCGCGGGGGCGGGGGCTGCCGTGGCGGGCGGTGCCCCCGGATCCGCTGCCGGGGGATCCTCCACCACCACACCGGGCGCGGCCGGCACCCCCTGGCCTTCGGCGGCGGGATCCTCCACCCGGCGGGGGAGCACCACAGTGAAGGTGCTGCCCTTGCCGGGCTCGCTGGTCACCTCGATGTCGCCACCCATGATCTGGCAGAAACGACGGATGATGGCCAGGCCGAGGCCGGTGCCGCCGTAGCGGCGGGTGGTGCTGCTGTCGGCCTGGGTGAAACTCTGGAACAGCTTCGCCATCTGCTCCGGGGTCATGCCGATGCCGCTGTCCTGCACGGCCACACCGATCTGATCTCCGCCGGGCTCAGCCCTCACGGAGGCCTGCACCGTGATCAGCCCCTCCTCCGTGAACTTGCTGGCGTTGCTGAGCAGGTTGAGCAGCACCAGGCGGAGCTTGGTCTGATCGGCATGGATCAGCCCCAGGTCGGCGGGGCAGAGCACGCTGATGCGGTTGCGGTTGCGGGAGAGGAGCGGCTGCACGGTGGACACCACCTCGCCGATCAGTTCGGCCAGGGAGAAACTCTCGAGGTAGAGCGTCATCTTGCCGGCCTCGATCTTGGAGAGGTCGAGGATGTCGTTGATCAACCCCAGCAGATGCTTCCCCGCCGCGTGGATCTTCTCCAGATCCGGCACCATCTCCTGCGGCTCCATCTCCTCCGCCTCATCGATCAGCATCTCGCTGTAGCCGATGATCGCGTTCATCGGGGTGCGCAGCTCATGGCTCATGTTAGCCAGGAGGGCACTCTTCACCTGATTGGCCTGCTCGGCCTCCTGCTTGGCCCGCTCGGCCTCCTGCTGCTGCTTCTCCGCTGCCATGCGGGCCACTTCGCGGGAGATCAGGGCCCGCGAAAGCTTCTGGGTGAACCACCACGAGGCCAGAAGCACCGCCAGAATGATCGCCCCCAGAAAGCCGAACACCCCCCAGACCAGTCTCAGGCTGAGCCGATCAACATCCGGGAGATAGGTGGCCGAAAGAATGGTGAGCCCCCAGGGGGAATAGGCGTCCCGGCGGACGCGGTAGTTATCGACCTGCGATTCGACAGCCACCGGGAAACGACCGGCAACGTCAATCACACGGCTCAGTTCCTCGCGGCTCACCTCGCCGGAATAGAATCGATCCTGGCCGTTTCGATCAAGAATCGCCACGAAACCGTGATTCATGATCTTCGCCGAATCGATCAACTGCTGCAGCACATCCAGGGTCTGGATGCGAAAGCCCGCATACCAGATCCCGATCACTTTCCCGCTGGGCAGGCGGATCGGTTCATAGGCCGAGAAGTAGGGCTCCCCCAGGATGTCCACCGCGCCCACGAAGGTTTCGCCCCGGCGCACCGACCGAATCGCAGCCCCGCGGGGGTCGAGCACCGTGCCTACCGCCCGCTGGCCATCGGCCAGGCGCACATTCGTGTTCACCCGCACGAAGTCGGAGCCGCTGGCCACGAACAGGGTGGCGGTGCCTCCCATGCGACGCACCACCTCATCCACCAGAGCGAACCGACCGGCGACCGAGGTGGACCCAAAGCGCAGATCCGGAACCGTACGGGAGGCCACCGTGATCGAGGGCCCGAGGGAGGGCGGGCCGAGGTGAAGCGTGTCGTCCTTGAGCACCCGCAGGGCCGCCAGCACCAGCTCGCGGTAGATCGTGTCCGTGACCTGCAGCTGGCTCTGCACGCTCGCCACCACGGACTGGGAGCGCTCCCGGGCGAAACCCTCGATCCCACTGCGCAGCTGGAACAGGCTGTAGGCCGTGGCACCCACCAACAGGGCCGACACCACCACGAACCAGCCCACCGTCTGGCGCCGCACCGACCGCTCGATCGCGCTGGAATCGACAGTCATGATCCCGTGGTGCAGCTGCGCACCGCTCTCAGTTGGTCCAGGTCGAGGAGCAAGGCCGCATCCACAACCAGGAGCCACCGCACGGGCACAGCAAGGAGCCGCGTCAGCGTGCCTGGGCGATCACGAAGGAGAGGGGCAGATCGAGCAGCTTGCCCACGCGGGGCACGTAGGCCCTGCGGTTGAACACGTCGTAGCCGTGCCGTTCGATCACCGCGAGGATGCCCCGATAGAGCCGCAGCGAGGCCCAGACGGGCCAGCGGGCATCCGGAGCCAGCCAGCGCACGCCCGCCTCGGAGCGGGCGAACCAGTCGCGGGCCCGCTGGAGCTGGAAGCGCATCAGGGCGCGCCAGTTGTCGTTGATCACACCCGCCATCAGATCCGCCTCGGAATAGCCGAACCGGGCGAGATCCTCCTGGGGGAGGTAGATGCGCCCGCGGGCGCGATCCTCGCCCACATCCCGCAGGATGTTGGTGAGCTGGTTGGCGATTCCCAGGGCCACGGCCGCCTCGGACGTGTCGGGGGGCTCGCTCCAGGGGGCGGAGGTGTAGGCCGGATCCACCCCCATCACCTCCTGGGTCATCAGGCCCACGGTGCCGGCTACGCGATAGCAGTAGAGCTGCAGCTGCTCGAAGCTGGCGTAGCGGGTGGTGGTGAGGTCCATCCGCATGCCCTCGATCATGTCGAGGTAGGGCTGCAGGGGCTGGGGGTAGCGCTCGATCGTGTCGAGCATGACCCGATCCAGGCCATCGCGCACGCGGCCGGTGAACAGGTCCCGGGTGCGCTGCTCCCAGTGATCGAGGCGCTCGGCCAGCTCCTCCACGGGGCGCTGCATCGCCTCGGGGCTGTCCATCAGCTCATCGGTGCGGCGGCACCACACGTAGATCGCCCAGATGGCGCGCCGCTTGGCCGGCGGCATCAGGAGCGTGCCGAGATAGAAGGTCTTGGCCCACTCCTCGGTTTCCAGCCGGCAGGCCTCGTAGGCCTCCTCCAGGGAGGGGATGGCGCCGGCCGCGGCCTGGTTCTCCAGGCTGAGGGCCACCACGCTCAGGCCGCCACCGGGGTGCGGGCCTCGGCCGCACTGCCTTGGGCCAGGGGGGAGCGCGCAATGGCCTGGGCACAGAGCTTGCCGCTGAGCACCGCCCCCTCCATCGAGGCCAGGTAGCGC
This sequence comes from Synechococcus sp., assembly GCA_046081905.1. Taxonomy (GTDB): domain Bacteria; phylum Cyanobacteriota; class Cyanobacteriia; order PCC-6307; family Cyanobiaceae; genus CBW1002. The sequence goes on from JBJTWS010000123.1 coordinate 13,550, forward strand.
TGCATGGTGTAGCAGCCGGCCAGGAAGAAATTGGCGATCGGCGAGGCCTGATCCGGGCGCAGCTGCTGGCAGCCGGGCACGGTCTTATAGACCGAAAGCGGGGTCTTCACCACGATCGACTTGCGCAGCTGGGCCTGGTTGTCGCCGGTGAAGTGCTGGGGGAACAGCCGCTTGAGCTCGTCCATGGTGGCCGCCACGATCTCCTCATCCGGGCGCCCGATCCAGTCCTTGGCGGGGGCGAACACCAGTTCGAGCATCGAGCGCTCTGGATCTTCGTACTCCCTGCAGGTGTTGCTCATGTCGGCGTAGACGCTCAGCAGCGGGCTGCGGCTGAACAGCAGGTGATCGATCTCGGTGAGCTTGCGGTCAAACCAGAGGTGGATGTTGATCACCGGCACGCCGTTGAGGCCATCGAGCTTCTGGAAGTAGGGGGTCGACTTCCAGGCTTCGGGAATCAGCAGCTTGAAGGGATCCACCGGCATGGCGCTCACGTAGGCATCGGCCTGCAGGATGTAACCCTCTTTTCCATTGATGCCGCCGATGCGGAAGCCACTCACGGTGCAATCGTCTTTCAGCTCGATCTCCCGGAGCGGGGAGTCGAGGTGCACCTCACCGCCACGGGCCGTGACGTAATCGACGATCGGCTGGCAGAGTCGCTCGGGCGGGTTTCCGTCGAGGAACGCCATCTTTGAGCCGTCGCTTTCCTGCAGGAAGCGGTTGAGGGCAGTGAGAACCACGGTACTGGAGATCTCATCGGGATCGATGAAGTTCAACGCCTTGGCCATGGCGATGAACACCTCGTCGTTCACCCGCTCGGGGATGTTGTGGAGCTTGAGCCACTCACTCCAGGAATACTTGTCGCACTCCTCCACATAAGCCTGTCCCCGCAGCATCGCAGGCACCAGGCCCAGGCCGAAGGAAATCTTCTCCGGCCAGGTGAGCATGTCGTTGTTGCCCAGAATCGCCGCCACACCGTTGAAAGGGGCAGGGATACCGGGGAAGTCGAAGCGGCTGTAGGTGCCGGGCGTCTCCTTCTGGTTGAAGATCATCGAATGGCTCTTCCACTGGAGCCGGTCTTCGATGTTGAGCTCCGCAAACAACTGGCGCATGTTGCGGTAGGCGCCGAAGAAGATGTGCAGGCCGGTCTCGTACCAGTCGCCGTCCTCGTCCTGCCAGGCAGCCACCTTGCCACCCAGAACGTCGCGGGCTTCGACCACGATCGGGGTGTGGCCGGCGTCGCAAAGGTATTTGGCACAGGAGAGACCTGCCAGGCCAGCACCGGCAATGGCGACGCGCATGGGCCCAATCGAAAGTATGGTCAACCTTAAAGGGAGCCCCCTGGGGTCGTGGGATACCGCCACCCGTCCGCGGTGCCCGGTTGCCGGTAGCGTTTCCCGAGCCCCGCCCGCACGACCGGGCCCAGCACCGCCAGCCGATGGCCGAGATCCTGCTGAAGTCCACCACCCGTCACGTCCGCCTGTTCACAGCGCGGGTCGAGAACGGCGATCTGGTGTCCGATTCCGGCCACCTCACCCTGGACGTGGACCCCGACAACGAATTCCTCTGGGACGACGCCTCCCTGCAGCAGGTGCAGGACGCCTTCCGCTCCCTGGTGGACCGCCATGCCGGCGACGACCTCACCGACTACACGCTGCGGCGGATCGGCTCGGACCTCGAGGGGCTGATCCAGCAGATGCTGCAGGCCGGCACGATCCGCTACAACCCATCGGCGCGGGTGCTGAATTACTCGATGGGGCTGCCCCGCAGCCCCGAAACCCTGTGACCCGCTCCCGGGGCCGCGGCGAGGCCAGCTCCGGCGCCAGCCGCTACGCCAGGGGTCGCTACGCCGAGCCCGATCGCTACACCGAGCCGGACCGCTATGCGGGTTCGGATCGCTATGGAGCTTCCGAGCGCTACGCCGACGACTACGACAGCCCGGGCTCCCGCCGCAGCCCCGGCGGAGGCGGTGGCGGTTCCATGCCGGGTGGACGCGGCCCGGGGGGCGGTTCCGGCGGCAAGGGACCATCGATCGCCCTCAACATGGGCAGCATCGCCATCCTGGCGGGCGTGCTGGTGGTGGGCATCGGCATCGGCAGCGCCGTGACCAGCACCACCCAGGGCAACCAGGGCAATATCGCCAGCAGCCAGCAGCTCGACATGGCGGTGCCGGATCCGGAGTTCTGCCGCCAGTGGGGCGCCAGCGCCTTCGTGATGGACATCGAGCTATACACCACGATGAACCCCAGCTCCAGCTTCGTGACC